>CAZSWX010000233.1:0-4418 GCA_964610865.1 uncultured Enterobacteriaceae bacterium | reverse complement strand
TCACCGTAAACAAGGACGATGAATGGCAGATTCAGTTGTCCTGGGATGGCCCAAAGGTTTTGGACATAGAGAAAGTGATGGCAGCCTCACGATTAATGATAACACGCTAAATAGCCACCTAAAGGTTTGCTTCGTTGCTTCCGCACACGCCGCCGGAAAACAGGAACATCACCAGCAATGCTTACTTGTGATAGAACCCGTCCACTCAACAAATAGAGATTCTTTATGAAAATTGTTCTTTGTTCAACGCATTTTCCCCACTGCCGTGAGGTCCTAGCAACACATCTTCCAGAAGATCAAATCTTCGCCTCCCCTCCTAGTGAACTACTACAAACAACAGTCGACGCCGACGTGATCGTTCCGACAATGCACCAGGTTGGCAAGGAGATAATTCAAGGTACGAGGGCGAAGATGATTCATCAATTTGGCGTCGGATTGGAAGGGGTCGATATTCCCGCGGCCACAGAACACGGTATATATGTAGCTAACGTTCCCGGCGAGGAAGGAGCAGGAAATGCGGCCTCGGTGGCAGAGCATGCGATTTTTCTCATGTTAGCCTTGGCACGGAAGTTTCCGGAGGCAGCTCAGAACGTGCGACATAAAGTATTTGGAGCACCGATGGGAAAGGGGCTGTTGGGAAAAACAGTAGCTATAATAGGCGTCGGCAACATCGGAAAGGAATTAGCAGCGCGCCTGCGGCCCTTTGGTGTAACCACCATGGGAATCAAGCGCGTACCTTCAAACGACCTACAACGAGAACTAGGGCTCTCCTTTCTTGGAGGCCCGCACGATATCGCACACGTCCTCGGCGCCGCGGACTTCGTTGTCCTAGCGATTCCCGTCAACAAGGAGACGCGCGGCATTATAGATGCCACCAAATTGATGTTGATGAGGAACCGGGCTTTTCTAATCATTGTCGGGAGGGGCCCCGTCATTGAGCGTGATGCGCTGGTTGCCGCGCTGGCAGATGGGGAGATAGCCGGCGCTGGTTTGGACGTGTTCTGGGACGAGCCTGTGAATCCTGAAGAGGAACTCTTCAACCACAATGTGATTGCAACCCCACACACGGCAGGTGTGACCGATCTGTCCTATAATGACATCGCCCGCGGGTTGGCGGCCAACGTAAACAGACTCCGAATGGGAGAGGCACCTATAAATTGCGTAAACCTGGATGTCCTGTAGCTATCGCAAACGAGCCTTCCCCCAAACTCATATTTCGCAGTCAGACACTAGACTTCCCTCACGTCTTTGGAGGCCAATGTGAACATCATTAAGTCAATCGGGGCACGCCTCTTGATTCCATTCGTACTCGCATGTGCCTGTGACACTGTCCCTCCTGAAACGACAATCGCTCGAATACCAACCCCACTCGACCTTACGACCACGGGCTCTATTTCGGGCACCGTCCATCTTAATGGACCCCCACCCGAGCAGCGCATTCTGCACTTGGGCGGTTGGTCGGAATGCGCCGCCCAATACAAAGGTACTGCGTACGCGAAGGACGTGCTAGTCAATCAAGGCCACGTTCAGAATTGTCTTATTTTTGTAAAAGAAGGACTGGAGGACTTCGTTTTTCCGATCCCCGACCAACCAGCTAAGAATGATCAGGACGCATGTACATTCGCCCCGCGGATCATGGCTGTTCAGACGGGACAACTCATTCGGTACCTCAACAACGATTCCATGGCTCACAATGTGCACGGGTTTCCTAAGGAATCTCGTGATTGGAATTTCAGCCTTGGACGCAAAGGCGCTGTCCGAGATATAGTCATCAACGCCCCCGAGTTAGCCGTGGAAGTCAAGTGTGATATTCACGGCTGGATGAGAAGCTACTTGAGTATATTTGATCATCCGTACTTCGCATTTACGGATTCCGCGGGGTCTTTTACGCTGAAAAACCTACCGGCTGGCGATTACGTACTCGGTGCTTGGCACGAACGTTTTGGGGAACAGTACACGAACGTCTCCGTCCCGGAGAACGGTGACACTCAAATAAAGTTTATCTTTTGACCTTTCTACAAAAACTTAATGTACGGCCGTACCTGCCCCTGTCTACGCCCCGTCGAATTACTTTAGTCTGCCTCCCAGGTACTGCCCACCTTGCCCCCGATTTGAAAGATCATGTGGTAAGCAAAAGCAAAGCCGAGGACAACTACGATTCCTAACCACATCGGTCCGAATGTTATCGAAGGGTAGTGGCCTGCTCCCGCCAGCATTCCAAAGAGCATTGGTACGGACAAAAACGTATTCGCCCTGGAAGCAAGCAAAGCCCGCTTGCCTAGCTCGGCGTCTGGAGCCTGACCTTTTATTGTTCCGGTAATGATCTTTTGCTGCGCGGGCCAAATAATAAACCACACGTTGAACCACATGATCGTTCCGAATAAACCGCCCATACTGATCCAGAGGCCTGCACTTGACCCAAACAAACCTGCGTCTCCAAGGAAACCAGTACCATGCAGGAAATACTTCCACAGGATCATGAGCAAACCCGAAAGGAAGGTCAGCATTGCCCCCCATCGAAACCACCACAGTGTTCGGGGCATAAGTTGAGGCACGACTTGCTTCCGGACATCAGCTTCCAGAGACCCCTGAAAATGAGCGTTAATCAGATTAAAATAATACAATAGTCCAACCCATGTGATACCAGCCAGTAGATGAATCCAGCGGAAGAAAGCCTGTAGTATGTCATCCATTACCCAACCTCCTCACTTCTAGGCCCCAGTTACATGGTTTCACTTAAGACCTTCCCGCAACCTGAGTCAATAACGTGTCCTTGCGCGTAGCCCGGCATGATCGCAATTTGCCCTCTCTAGCCCTCGTCGACAAACTTATGTACATAGCAAACTGAGCATAGGCCGTGTGTTTTAGGACATTAGATCAATGCGATTCATTTTAGTGGGCTTAGGCGGTTTTCTAGGCGCGAACGCCCGTTATCTCACATCGACGTACGCTTCTCGAGTATTCGGCGACAATTTCCCCTACGGGACCCTCCTTACCAATGTTGCGGGAAGTTTTCTCCTAGGCCTCATGCTGGCATTTTTACACGACCGGGGCTCTTTGGATTCTCCTACACGTTACTTTTTCGTGGTAGGGTTTCTCGGAGCCTACACGACCTTCTCAACCTTTACTTCTGAGTCTATACAACTGCTGCACCAGGGGACACCTATGTTGGCGGGATTCAACATTCTAGCGAGCCTAATCCTGGGGCTTTTGGCTCTCGTTTCTGGCTCGCTACTAGGCAAGTTAATCTGGTGAGACCGCGCGCTCTTCCCGAGCGGTTTGTGATGGGACGGCAAAGCACATGCCGAGAAGGCAGCATAGCCAAACTATTCTGAGTACATGTCTCGACGGTTTCCAATTCCGCATTGAACAATTCTTCGTAGAGTGACCACGTAATCACCTTAGTGTCGAAGGTGCCTGAACATTCTAACCAGGCCCAATCCACAGTTTCCATAAGTCAGTCATCCATTGTTCCTCTTGTGGAACAATCCCGAACAATGTGGTAGCATCCGCCGGTCATGTGGTCACCAATACGGACAGCCAAAGGTGTACAAATACTCACACCCACACGAAGAGTATTCGCCGTATTGTCTTGTTGCCTGCTTCTAAACGCGTGTGCCTCTTCCAAAATGGTTCAGGCCGACGCGAAGCCCTCCTCAGCCGAGGCACTGGCAAACCACCATAAGACAATATCCGCCGAACCGCAGAAATTAATGAACCGCCTCAACCATAACCTAGATAGAGGATAGCAGGGCGCGCTAGAATTCCCGACTGCGCGAGCGCCCGTTCATTGCTTCGGGAATAATGGTTCCTCATGGAAAAGTGAAGGCAAATGAATCCGGACGCTAGACAAGTGTCAGGGCTGGCCATGCGACATGAAGCGTAATCAGACAACTGCGGTCGGTCATTGCCTTTTGTCTCTTCGCCGTGGAACGGAGAGCGGCCTTGTCCTTCTCACCAAACAGACCACTCTCGTCGTAGTAAGGTGACGCCGCCAATATTCAGCCACTTCCTGTTGCCTTGCCAAGGCATTTCTCTCACGCATTCAAAGGTTACGATCGTTTTGCCCCGCTACCTTCAATCGGTCGAATGTGGATCGGCCCGGCATTTTATGACACTAAAGGGAAGTAGAACCTAATAAAGGACGGAAATACATCAGATGCACGCGGAAAAACGCGAACGAACTCAAACCTCCCGAGTTCGTCATTGTACTCCCGCATGATACATTTCGGCCCTGCGTCCATTTCCTCAAATGGCAACTTGCCAAAGCGATCCATTTTACCCCTCCCCCCTTGTATCCTTCGGACCGATAACACTCTATTTCGAGGATAAAATGAGCAGAAAGAGGCCTCTATCTACGACGACAATTGACACCGCTCTTCATTTTTATAACGATACCATTCGAACATGCCCGTGTT
>CAZSWX010000232.1:0-4422 GCA_964610865.1 uncultured Enterobacteriaceae bacterium | reverse complement strand
CCCGCAAAAACAAATTGACGGATTACAGAAACTTACCCGTTAAGATGAATGCTTAACTGTATGGTTCTAATCGCTTCACCATGCCGTGCCAAGCGGATTAACATCAAACCAAAGATGAGCCAGAACCTCCGTCGTTAACAGATGGCTCAAGTCGTACGATCATCCTCAACCACGCCAGGCCCTCAACATGAGATCGATTGTTACTGAAACCGTGCTACCAGGTGTTACATAAGATGAGGGTTTTACAACTGCTGGAAAACATGTACGAACAACAATCATAATTTTACTATAAAAATTAAACTCCTAACTGTCGGAGATATATTTTGCATTTTTTACTTTCTATTGCTCTACGATAATGAAAATAGCGTTTTTCGATCCTATCGAGTGGGATTACTCCCCCGCATCTCCAAAGGAAAAGCCGCTAGGCGGCTCCCAGTCCGGCTTGTGTTATCTAAGCTCCGAATTGGCTAAGAGCGGACATGAGGTGGTGCTGGTCAACCAAATTCAATACCCCGGGGTCTATGAAGGGGTTTATTGCCCCGGGATGGATACGGGTGGTAATTCAGAATATCTGAATCGTTTCGATGTAGTTGTGGTACTCAATGGGCCGATTGGCATAACCTTACGTGACTGGGGCGTCAAAAGTCGGATGATCCTGTGGTGCCAGCATGACGTCGATCAACAAACGGTACAAAACCTCAATCATTCCGCCGAGCGACAAGCCTGGGATGGCTACGCTGTAGTCTCTGATTGGTTTTTAAAGAGATACCACTCAACCTTTGGCATACCCCGAAAATAGATGAAAATTATGCGTAATGCCATTGCGCCGATGTTCGAAAACGTACCTGATCGCGAACCGTTTTTTCGCCGCGGTGATGGGCCTGTACTAGCTTATTCAAGTACTCCATTTCGCGGTTTGGGAATACTCCTCATGGCCTTTCCAATGATTCATGCCGCGATCCCCGATTGCCGGCTCAAGGTTTATTCCTCGATGGGGGTCTACCAGATGTTTGGCGAACAGGATCAATACCAAGTGCTATATGAACTTTGCCGATCTATAGAGGGTAGCGAATACATTGGCTCTATATCGCAGACGGAACTGGCAACGGCATTCCTTGACACTGACATAATGGCCTATCCGAATACTTTTCCCGAAGGTGCTTGTATCGCTGTCATGGAAGCCATGGCTTCCGACTGTTTGATCGCGACTTCGAATCTTGGTGCGTTGCCAGAGACGACAGCTGGTTACGGGTTCTTAAGCGAAGTTAAGAAAAACATACTTGGCCACGCCGCCAGTTATGCGCAGATGGTAATTGGCATCATCAACGACGCCTACGCCGCTCCCGACGAATTCGAAGAACGATTGGCAGAACAGAAAGCTTTTACCAACAAGGCCTATTCTTGGGGGAGTAGGTCCCGAGAATGGGAGAAATGGTTACTGAAGATGATGCTTTAGCCTGATGTGTTCTCTTGGGCTTCAGATCTCTCAACTGTTGACGACAACGCTCCGTCCCGACGACCACTTTGTTCTCAAAATATAGTGGCGCGTTGTTTAACCCGTTAAAATTCAACGACAGCGTCTCGCATTTTGGCAAGATGAGCTGATAAATATAGGCTTTCTTAGCATGAGCAAACCCAGTGGTAGAAAAGCAAGGAAGCGCCGGCCAGGCAAAATGTTGCGAGAGCGGTACCGGAAAAACTTGGATAGGACTTTGCGCCTTGCTGTCGAGCATTTTCAGGCCGAACGGTTTCCAGCGGCGGAAGCGAGCTGTCATGAAATTCTAGCGGCCGAACCGAAACACCCGGTCGCGCTGCATTTACTTGGCGTGGTTGCCCGCTGCCACGGCGCCAATGCAGATGCGGTCAAACTATTACGCAAAGCGGTGGCAGCGGCACCTGACAATGCCAAAGCGTTTGGCGATCTTGGCGGTGCCTATTTTGATCTCGCCCTATATGATGAAGCCGCTAGAGCTCATGCAAAAGCAGCTGCGTTGGAACCAAAAAGCTTTACCCCACTGATGAACCATGGCAATGCCGAACACGCTGCTGGCCGACCACACGAAGCTCTTAAAATATACCGTGCTGCCTTGAAGCGGGAACCCCGACTTGCGGGCGCATATGTCAATATTGCCTCTGTCCATCAAGAATTGGGAGACAGAGAATTAGCACTCAAAAACTATCGTCGAGCAATCGAGTTGCAGCCCTCCATGGATCAAGCCCACGCCGGATTGGGACAACTTTTGGTAGAATTTGGTAAGGATGCAGAGGCACAAGTCCATTTTGAAGTCGCGCTGTCGGAGAATGGGGATAACGATACGGCGTTGAATGCTTTGGGAGAATTACATTTGCGTGCTGGCCGATGGGACGGCGCAATTAATTGTTTTGGGCAGCTTACGCAAAAGACCCCGGCCTTGGCCAACGCGTGGGGTAACTTGGGATTGGCAATGTATCATCGAGGTGACTGGGAAGCAGCTCTCGATGCCCTTCAAAATACCGTTAACAGGGACCCAATGAACGGGGATGCATGGTTTACCTTGGGCGATATCCACCACGCTCTGGAGCGGCATGACGACGCGTTGAAGTGTTTTGAGAAAGCGATCGAATTGCGTCCCCACTTAGTCAAAGCCCATAATAATTTAGGCTTCATCTTACTTAATAACGGCCAGCTGCCAGAGGCTATTTCATCTTTTGAGAAAGCCTTAGAATTCGATCCAAACTTTCCAGAGGCATTGAATAATTTAGGAAACGCACGCCGTGAACTTGGGGAACTGCAAGACGCCGAACGATTGTACAGGGCAGCCATTGAGCAGAACCCCAATTTTGCTATGGCACACAGCAATATTCTACTGACCATTCATTCCCGCAGCGGGATGACGCTTGGTGACATTTTAGAGACCCATCAAGATTGGGCGGCCCGCTACGCCGCACCTTTGCGCCAGACTTGGCCTAAATATAGCAATGACAAAGCGCCCGAACGGCGATTGAAAATAGGATTGGTATCCGCTGATTTAGGTGCCCACCCTGTTGGATATTTCACGATAGGCTTTGTCGAGAACCATGATCCAGACGATATGCAGATCACTTGCTATAGCGGGCGGCAGCCTGATGCCTGGACGGAACGTTTCATGAGCGCCGCCGAGTATTGGGTGGATACGCGACGCATGAATGATGAAGCTTTAGCTGCGCGCATTACGGCGGACGGTATCGATATTCTGTTCGACCTTTCGGGGCATACTTCTAATAACCGCATGATGGTTTTCGCGCGAAAGCCGGCACCTGTGCAAATCAGTTGGGCCGGCTACCCGTCAACGACAGGGATGGATGCCATCGATTACTTGATCACTGACCCGATCTCAACGGACCCGGAGGAAGATGCGTATTTCGTTGAGACACCTATCAGGCTACCGAATGCGTTTGTCAACTACACCCCGCCCGAAGATGCGCCTCCGATCATTTCTCCGCCTTGTTTAGATAAAGCTCACGCTACCTTTGGTTGCTTTTCAAACCCTTCAAAAATTAATTCGGAATTGCTCAAGTGTTGGGCGGACGTGATGCGCGATGTACCAGGGTCGATGCTGAGACTTGAATATAAGAGCTTGGACGCTGAGGCGAACCGAAGACGCATAACGAGTATTTTTCGTGAGAATGGCATCGCTGATGACCGGATCCTATTCGGTGGCAAGAGACAGCCTGAGGAATTTTTATATCTTTATAATAAGATCGATATGGCTTTTGACACCTTTCCCTACTCTGGCGGTGCGACCATATGCGAGATCATTTGGATGGGAGTACCTGTGTTAACCCGGCCTGGAGAAACATTCGCTAGTCGACACGGAGCCAGTCTCTTGGCGGCTGCCGGGCTGTCAGAATTTATCTACGAAGATAAAGAGGCATTAATCGCCGCAACGATAGAATTGGCTAATGACAAGACCGCTCTTACAAAATTAAGGTCAGTCCAGCGGGAAAGGGTCCGGAATTCGCCATTATGTGATAGCCGCCGATTCAGCAAAGATCTGAGCCGGGAAATTCGAAATAGTTGGCGGACCTGGTGCGTAAACTAACTGATCTGGAACCGTTATCCGAACGTTTTATTACGCATTCAACAAAGAGTATTTTCTCGTTTCATTACGCCCACACTATGACATCCTGAACCCAGAGTCCGCGACGTTCGAAACGCTTTCGGAACTAGCCGTCCTCCGAAAATACTTAATATGGAAACGAGTAAGCATCGTTCTTGTCCGGCATTTCAACCGAGACATTGAACACGCCCTTGCCCATTGCAACCATCGAATATTATAGAATCATCTAGCCGACCAGATATTTACGAAAAATTTAAGGCATCCCCACCGTCACATTGATCGAATATCCTGTAACAAACTTGACGCGATGTTTTATCACGAAAGAGTGATCAAAAGAACTCCA
>CAZSWX010000231.1:0-4422 GCA_964610865.1 uncultured Enterobacteriaceae bacterium | reverse complement strand
GGACGAAATTGGGCCAGAGGGTGAGCCCCTTGCGCCGCGTCGGCGTGTACGTTCCGGGCGGCACTGCCGCGTACCCCTCGTCAGTGTTAATGAATGTCATCCCCGCTAAAGTGGCCGGCGTACCCGAAATCGTTATGGTATCCCCACCCACGACTAGCGGCTCACCCATGACGCTGTTAGCCGCGGCTCATCTGGCCGGCGTCACGACTTTTTTTCGGATCGGAGGAGCACAAGCGGTAGCCGCACTCGCCTACGGCACAAAAACGATACCGCCAGTAGATAAAATAGTTGGGCCAGGCAACATCTATGTCGCCACTGCAAAACGCCTCGTTTTCGGGCAAGTGGATATAGACATGGTGGCGGGTCCAAGTGAGATTCTAGTCATCGCGGATGATTCGGCCCGCCCGGCCTACGTTGCTGCAGACATGCTGTCACAGGCCGAGCACGATGAACTTGCGGCCGCACTTTGCATCGCGACTTCACGACGTATAGGAGAAGCCGTCGCTCGGGAAATTAAGAACCAGGTTGCTAAGCTCCCTCGCCGCGCAATCGCAAGTAAATCTCTACGGCGCTTCGGGGCTATCTTTTTTTCGGAAGCACAATCAAAAATCCTCACTGTCGCTAACAAAATAGCGGCTGAACATGTTGAGTTAGCCGTAGCCCGGCCCGCGTCCTGGGCTGATAAGATCCATAATGCCGGGGCAATATTTATGGGCCACTCCTCGACTGAACCGTTTGGGGATTACGTCGCAGGACCCAACCATGTGCTCCCTACCGGCGGGACGGCCCGGTTCTCCTCGCCACTGGGCGTGTATGATTTTCTGAAGCGCACTAGCCTCATCCAGGCCTCACCAAAGTCACTCAGGGAATTAGGCCCTCACGTGATAGCATTGGCGAAGCTAGAAGGTCTACAAGCGCATGCCCGTGCTATAGAATACCGCACGGATGGAGGAAGACATGGAAACAAGAACGGCTAAAATAAACCGAAAAACGAAAGAGACCAGCATCAACCTTGATATTCGACTAGAAGGAAAGGGGAATTACAAAGTGGCGACGGGCGTTCCTTTCCTCGACCATATGCTCGAACTATTCTCGAAACATGGATTTTTTGATCTTACCGTCGATGCTAGTGGAGACCTAGATATCGACGATCACCACACGGTTGAGGACGTGGGCCTCGCTCTCGGCCAAGGATTGAAGGAGGCACTGGGTGACAAAAAAGGGATCCGGCGATTTGGCCAATCTAGCGTCCCGCTGGATGAAGCCCTCGTGTCTTGCGTGGTCGATCTAAGCGGTCGACCATACCTCGCCTACAATCTAGAAATCCGCCAGGAGAAAGTGGGCAACTTCTCAACGGAACTAGTACATGACTTCTTCCTAGCATTCACCACACAAGCTGACCTCAATCTCCACTTCAATATGACCCAGGGAAGAAATCCTCATCATATTATCGAGGCCGGTTTTAAAGCGTTTGCGCGCGCACTCAGCCTGGCAGTTGAGCTTGATCCACGGGTCGAAGGAGTCTTATCGACGAAAGGTACCCTCTAACTCTTCGACTCAAATTTCTGGGAAATTTGGTAGCACCTCTTCGACTAACATTCTTTGCGAATTTTCCCACCGTTCATTATTCTCCGATTGGTCAAAGGTAAGTGCCAGTAAGCAACCAAATCCGCCGGTTTGCTGATACATTTCCCCCAGCTTTTCTGTCACTGTTGCGGGAGACCCCACTAACCAAACGTAATCAGCCAAATAGTCTAGCGTCACATCGGAATCGGGTACCTCAGGGTGATGCTTAAAGAGGCTCATCATATCAAAGGACTTAAAAAGGGGTAATAAATACTCTCCCCACACACGTCCAAGCATGCCGTCAAGCGCTTTGGATCGTGCTTCCTTATCTGTTTCGGCGATGTAGACTTCACGGGAAATTCGCCAATCACTACGCGAAGGAGTTAGCCCCGTCCGTTCCGCACCCTCCTCGACAGCTCGCCAGTGGGATTTTAAATAGCTGTTGCTCAGAGCAATGCTCAAAGGTAGAAATCCATGCTCCCCAGCGAATTTCAGAGTGTCAGAGCCGGGCGTAAGGCCTGCGATCCCGATCGGCGGGTTGGGCTTTTGAAATGGCTTTAAGTGAAATTTGAGGGAATCAAGCATCGTATCTATCCTGTTGAAGGACCAGAATTCTCCCTTAAATTCAAATGGTTCCTCGCTTTGCCAAAGACGAATCATTATATCCAGCGCCTCTAATGTCATGCGTCGATTCTCTCCTGCTGCGCCATCAATGTTGAAGAGTTTCCAGTCGCTGGGTAGACCACTCGTACCGACGCCTAACATGAACCGACCCTGTGCCATGTGATCGAGGAAGGCGACCCTGTGCGCAAGCTCCACCGGGTGATGATACGGCAGCAGGTGAGCGCCCGGGCACAACTTCATTTGGCGCGTGCGCAATAAAGCCTGGGCAATCAACAAATCCGGAGCCGGGTTCGGCTCCCACGGTGCTGTAAAATGCTCCCCGATCCACGCTTCATGGAAACCTATACTATCTGCGAATTCCAAATGCTGGAGATCCCATTGGTGTCCTTCATACAGTCCTCTTTCGGGTGGGTGCGACGGCATCATAAATAACCCGGCCTTCATAATTGCCTCCTAATTTTGTTCTGTCTTTTCGTGCTAGAATGCCTATAGCCTTTGACAGTGCCACTCAAGGCCGCAACCCGTCAAAATGCGGGTTCCCACTCAGTTCGAAATGCAGCGTCTCTTGATTAGCTCCACCGTCGTGGCAATAATGTGGGCGACATATGATCGCAATCATTGACTATGGCGTAGGGAACCTACGTAGCGTTCAAAAGGGTTTTGAGAGGAACGGGCACCGCGCAATCATTACCCGTGATCGGCACCAAATAGAATCTGCGGCCGGAGTCGTTCTGCCGGGTGTCGGAGCATTTGCCGCATGCATGAATGGTCTGCGCGATTGCGGCCTCGTCGAAACGGTGCACCGCATCGTGAAATTGCAAATACCTTTGCTCGGGATCTGCGTTGGCATGCAGATCCTATTTACGGAAAGCCTCGAATTCGGCCGGGTCAAAGGATTGAACATTCTCCCGGGCACAATTGTCGGCTTTGCCCCCTCATCGTCCCACCGTTACAAAATCCCACACATGGGATGGAACAGTCTGACCATTAAAAATCCCGCTCCACACCTGGAGGGCGTCATACCTGGCTCCCACGTTTACTTCGTCCATTCGTACTATCCCGTACCAGAAGACACTTCTATAGTCGCTACAACAACCGAATACGGGAGTGTGTTTGCATCGAGCATTTGGTCAAACAACGTTTTTGCAACGCAATTCCACCCTGAAAAGAGCCAAACGGTGGGCTTACGCATTCTACACAATTTCGCACGTATAGTGCACGGAGCACCTCTGAAGAGCAGTTCATAAACTATATATGCTGGTTATACCCGCCATAGACCTCAAATCCGGGCAGTGCGTGCGCCTCTATCAAGGAGATTTAGAGCAAGCGACGGTTTACTCCGATGATCCAACCGAAACCGCTCTGTTCTGGCAAAGCCAAGGTGCACAGAGACTACACGTAGTTGATTTAGACGGCGCCGTCGCAGGACAAGAACGCAATAGCGATGCTATAGCCTCTATATGCAAAAACGTCTCTATACCTGTTCAGGTGGGAGGTGGCATCCGGACACTTTCGGGACTGGAACGGTTGATGGAATTGGGCGCAAGGAAGGCCATATTAGGTACCGTGGCTTACCGGGAACCGGCCTTGGTCCACGAGGCCTGCAAGCTTTTTCCCGGTAAAATAACCGTTGGTATTGACACTCGAAACAACAAAGTTTCCGTTCAAGGCTGGACAGAAGCAACCGGATTGGATGCAATAGATTTGGCCCTCCGGTGTGAGGACCAAGGGGTATCCGAAATTATTTACACCGATATCAGTCGCGATGGTACAGAAACGGGGGTCAATTATGAAGCAACGAACCTTTTGGCTAAAACCGTTTCCATCCCGGTAATTGCCTCAGGCGGAGTCGCTAGCATCGCCGACATAGAGGCACTGCTGCCGCTAGAAGCAGAGGGTGTAATGGGCGTCATCGTAGGCCGGGCCATTTACACGGGGGCCTTGGATCTTGCCGTGGCGGTCAAAAGAGGTTTGCGTAAGTGATCTCGGAGTATCATGTCCCAATGGCGTACTGACTCCTGACTTGTGCGGAACAAAAGAACCTCGGATCACCCCCCTACCTCAAACCTAGAACGAACGACATTTTCGGCACTAAGCTCATCTCCCAGCTTACTAAAAGGGCCTGCCACCGACTTGACAGATTAAACCAAACCCCCGACACTTTGTGAATGCTCGGCAAACGCATTATACCGTGCCTGGACGTGAAGGACGGCCGCGTCGTGAAAGGAGTCA
>CAZSWX010000230.1:0-4452 GCA_964610865.1 uncultured Enterobacteriaceae bacterium | reverse complement strand
ATTTTACGCAGATGGGATTAATGGGGGACCCGGCAGCACCAAATATCTTTAGTGGAGTGCAGGCATATAGGAAGGAGTAACGTTTGTCTTCCGCGCAGTCGGTCGCCAGGTCTTCGAACCAATTAATCTCACTAAACAGAATGCCTAGGTTGCGCATAAGTGCTCCATGTAAAGGCACGAAGCAGCCGGATTCCGGATGGCACGTTTGTTCACTCGCTAACGTATCACTACCGAGACTCGGTATTTCCATTTCATGAAACCAGCGGACAAGTTCCGGGGAATATGCGATTCCTGGCTCACTCATCGTGGCAACCGCCGTATCTGGCGAATCGTCAGTAGCATTAAGATCGTAGTATGCCTTCGGGCCTTCGGCAAAATACCGATTCAGCCACCCGGTCCGGATCAACAGTATGTCATGTTTTTGTATGCGAACGTTCTGTGCCTGGGCTGTATCCAAGAACTCACCAAGTGAAATACCGTATCCCGCCTCAAGCTAATCCACTTCGTTATAACGAGCCACGTCTAAAAGCACGCCGCGCCCTACCACACCGTGTTCGGCCACGGGGAGCATGCTGTTTTTGCTCAGGCCTCCTCCCATCGTCGTCTTGGCGTCATATCCATTATAAAGCTTATCATCAAACCATACGTGTCCTAACGCATCGAACTGGGTGGTAGCTTGCAGATTCGTCATCATGACGTCGTCTGCATATTCCATACCGTCAGGAAAAGGTTCTGCTTTTCCGCTTAAATAGTGTCTTTTGTCCATAACCATCAGTCGCTCAGGTTGACTGCGTCCCTTGTAGCCTGGATCTCCTTCGGGATGACACATTCGCACTTGCCAAGGTGAACACCTTCCCGTTTTCCACTGCCCCTACGCCCCGCAGTACTTCACTTTGTGTCAAATAGTTTACTGAACCGAACTCATCATCTTCACCCCATCGGCCCCAATTGCTTGGTGCCTGCCTCAAGAGTTCTGAAGGCGATCTTGCCACATCTACCTCCATACAAGTTTGAAAGAACGTCTATTCCGATACAGGAACCTGCCACGTTTATCCACAAACCGTACTTTTATGCTCTCGCCCGCCTAAGCCTACAATGTGGAAACCGGCCGGGCCAGTGCCCCGGTTACGTCGACCGAGCATGGTCGAAACCCAACTTTTTCCATCTCCCACCGCGCCGCCTGCATTAGGTGGGGAGATTATAGAAGCGAACCGCGTTCTCTCCTAATACCAAACGCTGGCTGGCCTCAGGCAGTCCCGCGAGGCGTTGTTTCATCTCATCCACTACTCCAAAAGAGGCATCGACATGTGGATAATCGGACGCCCAGACAAAATACTCAGCGCCCATTTGATCTATTATGGCCGCGGTAAGCGATTCGTCCGGATCGGCAGAAATAAGACACTGTCTATAAAAATATTCGCTCGGTTTGCAAGTGATAGGAACATACTCTTTCATCACCTCATACTTGTGATCCATTCGATCGAGCCAAGCGGAAATCCAATTCGCACCGGCTTCCAAGACCGTACATTTCAGCCGACTATATTTCTCGAACATTCCCCACGCGATCATCTGTGTAAAAGCTGCCATAACATCTATAGCGAGGAACGAGAATCCAAACAGGCGATCTCGCTTATCTTGATGGAGCCAACCAGCAAAGGCAGGCTTATCCCGCACAATGACGTGAAAGGCAACGGGCATCTGTAATTCTTGCACAGCGTGCCAGAAAGGAACGAATAACGGATCATCGAAATGTCTGTTGCCTCGGGACGCCATATCGGGTGACAGATAGACGCCTACGCAGCCGTCTTTTTGAGCACGGATTACTTCTTCCACGGCGCCTTCCGGGTCGAGCAGAGAAATATGGGCGACGGGCAGCAAACGTCTGGAATCCTCGCGCGAAAAATCAGCGATCCAGCGGTTATACGCACGGGTGTAGGCGGTGGCGAGTTTGGGATCGGCGACCATGCCTTCCCAACAGATACCAATCGTCGGATATAGAATTGAAATATCTATTTTTTCTTGGTCCATGACCTTCAATCGGGCTTTGGGATCGTAGCCGCCCGGGGGACACCCCTGCGCATACGTTAGCTTACCGTTTTCATGCAACGCCACCGGATCCATTCCTATTCCCCCAAGCACACCCATATGACCGCGAACTAACTCCAGGGGGCTGTTATCAATCAGTAGTACTTCGTACCCCTTTTCGTCATGATCGATCCTTATCGCCCTATTTCGAAATTGAGGGTCGATGTAATTTGTCCACGTATCGGCTGGCTCCATAACATGCCCGTCCGCGTCTACAACGATATTTCTCGATCGATTTTTCATTTTCTCTCCTCGAATCTCTGAACAGTGTCCTCGCTCATTCGGCTAGGACGCTGCGTCTACGGTACCGCAACTGAAACGTAAAGCATATGTTGTACAAATTCCCTTGACGCGAAAAAAGAGCTACATAGAATCCGACTGTAACACTCGCGGTATGGTGGTATTAGCATGAAGTCTACCAAAACTTTTTTAATTGTGCCTGTCCTAACTGGCGCGCTCTTGGTCTCACATGGCGCAGTGCCGAAGCAGGCGAGCAGCCTTCAAGAAGACACGCCCACCCCTTTCTCACTCCTGGACGAAGACGGGAGCTCGCCCAGTGACTTGAGCTCCGACACGGAAATCGGTCCGTTACGAATCGGTCTAAGCCCCGTCGAAATGATTAACGAGGACAACGTTCTGGGTCTGGTGCTGCGGCATTTGGAATTTCGCCACCAACTTTGGTTATTTTATTTTCTCGTCACATTTGGATTAATGACCCTTGCGATCGTTTTCGGCCGGATTTTCCCTGATGACCGAACGCCCCGGTCATTCTTAGCTATAGGTGCGGCCCTCTTCTGTGTCTTTGCGTTCTTCCACTGGCAGATGCTTGAGGGCGCGCGCGGAAGACAAGCGCTATTAACAAAGGTCGTTGCCCATGCAGTTGCCGATCCTGCGGTCCCCGAATTGTTCGTTGCATTGACGGCCCGCCTTCAACCCTTCTCTCAAAAAGCACTACTGACTACCCACCTTATTCTCGACGCTATTGTACTCGGCCTACTACTGTTTTTCTCGAAAGGGTCGAAGAATTTAACTTCTTCATCCTAAAAGACCCGCGCTATAGCCCTCACGTTTCTATAGAAAGAATGCACTTGGGACCTTGTCGGTAACAGTTACCAACGACCGTCCGAAAGGGCCGCCCTTTAGAATTCTCCGTTCCCGCCGCGTGGACTTTTCCCGACTCTTGAAAAGAAGTAAAGGAAAACAGACTCAGAGTGCGGCATTGTCCGTCGCGAGCCCCGCTCGAACCCGGCCGTGAGTCGTGCCGTTCACGTCAAAACTATGGGTAAAATGTCGCGTCGCTGTACAGAGATCGCGATACGCTCTGGCAATGGGATTCTTCATATAGACGCCGCGGGCGCCCGCCGCATCCCAAATTAGGTTCGCGGCTTGGAAAGCCAATTTGCCGGCATAAGCCCCCACGGCCCGATACTTTGCCCGCTGTTCATCGCTTGGCAGCTATTCCCCAGACAGGATCTCCATAATTTCTTTACAGGCGCCGTGCAAAAGCGCCTTGGCCGACTCCACAGCCATGGTCGCTTCTGAAATCTTCACATGTTGCAAACTTTGTTCACGGAAACTCGACCCAGACATCAAGGCGCGTGGCGTGCGTTGTATCTGATTCACGTAACTGGAAACCATACCGTCCGCGATCCCAACGGAAGCACTAGAGATCAGTATGCCGAAGGTCATGTAACTCGGTGAACGATAGAGAGGTCCACTATTAATTCGGCGCCCAGGACTCCGGTCGCCGCCCTTTAGGTGTCTGAGCGGCAGTGTCATGTGACTTGGGACAAAGGTCGACTCCAATCGCACATCATGGCTACCGGAACCTCGCAGTCCAATAGCATCCCATGTATCTATCACATCAAATCCAGAACGCGGCAGAACAAAGTAACGCTCACGAAGATCAGCCGAAGCTGCTTTGTCATCCGTTGCCGCAAATAGACACCAATCACAAGACATGACACCGCTCACAAACGGGAACCTTCCCGAAACGTCATACCCGCCCCGCACCATTTTTGCTCTCCCCCGTAAAGGAATCAAAATACCGCTAATTAACGAGCGAGGATCCGCTCCCCATACTTCATCCTGTGCCCTTTTAGGCCATTGTGCCAACATGAAATTATGTCCTATGTACTGGGCTAAACACCAGGCCGTGGAACCACAAGCTGCCCCTACAATGCTGAGAATATCTACCATTCCCGAAAGATGCGCCTCCGAACCTCCATAACTCGAGGGTTGCAAGATGCGCGCGAGCCCGAGGACACGTAGGTCCTTCCGTGTAGTGTCCGGCAGGTGCCTCGCCTCATCGGCTATACGCGCTCGTTCCGGCAACATCACGGACAGGCGCCTGGCCCGCCGGATTAA
>CAZSWX010000229.1:0-4470 GCA_964610865.1 uncultured Enterobacteriaceae bacterium | reverse complement strand
AGACAGCATGGAGTACAAGTTACAAAAAGACGCCATGCCGCCCAGGCGACGAAAAACGACTCCCAAGTGAGATTTTGTCTCCGGTGTCCTGATACAAGTATCGCTTCAGTGGGAAAGGCCTCCCCCATGAGAGGGCGAATCGTACACCAGCCCAGTGGTTATTCATGACGAACAAGAAGAATTATAAGCTGCGAGCAGTTTTGGGTGGTGTAATGATGGGTCTTGCAAACCTTGTTCCAGGTGTCAGTGGAGGCACGATGCTTCTAGTGGTGGGGGTTTATTCTCGCTTTATAGATGCCGTGGCCGATGTGACAGCCCTTCGCATACGCCGCAAATCGCTTCTTTTTTTGTCGCTGGTTGTGATGAGTGCCGGGCTCACCATATTGTTTTTGGCCGGACCCATTAAGGCGGCGGTGAGCGGGTATCGCGCCGTTACTTATTCGCTTTTCATAGGACTAACTCTAGGTAGTCTGCCGCTCGTCTGGATGCAAGCAAAGCCCATTTCCAGAGGGTTTTTCTTTTTTGCTGTTTTGTTTTTTGTCTTTATGGTGTTGCTCACCTTTGGTTTCGAAGATTCGGGGTCCGGTTCCACTAGCGAGGGTTCTGTCTTACTCCTTTTCGTTGCCGGGTTCCTCGGAGCTGGGTCGATGATCCTACCCGGATTATCGGGTGCTTATATTCTCCTTTTGTTAGGGCAATATCTCCCGATCCTACACGGAATCGAGCAATTAAAATCAGGACTGTTTGGAGATCAGGTATCGGGTCAAGCCGACATTTTCTCTATAGTGGAGGGGCTCGGCGTAGTAGGTCCTGTGTGCGTTGGGGTGCTGCTCGGCGTAGTCGCCGTCGCAAACGTGATGCGATGGCTCCTAGTTCGTTACCGCTCTAATGTTTACGGAGTACTTGTCGGTCTGGTTGTTGGTTCGGTTCTTGGTCTGTGGCCGTTCCGAGGGGAGCCTGCTTATCAAGGCGAGAGATCTTCGGGTGTGCGAGCAGCGTATACCGAGGCTCAGGGAGCCGCCAGCGACAGGGCAAGACGGTATTCCCTCAGACAGGATGAAGTCGTCTCCTTCATAGTGCTTGTCGGTATAGGCGCCACAATTACGATCTCGCTGCACAGATTGACGCGCAGCCGGTGATTCTATACCGCAGCGAGGGAATCTCATGACAAATGTTGGCGTGTATTGTTTCTTGACAAAGTGGGATGTTCGCTCGAAAATGGTTCTAAGGTCCAATAGCGGCTTGAGGCAATTTTCGGAAAGGGGATGGCGTGGTGTGGCGGTGGAGAAGTGGAATTCTGGTTCTTTGTCTTTTTGGGGTAGCTGCCCTGAACGCCTGCTCTCGTGGGCAGAGCCGGTATCATGTGGTCAGGCGCGGGGAAACGCTGACATGGATTGGGGCCGCGTACGGTGTGTCCTACAAAGAATTAGCCGCGCTTAATGATCTGCGGGATCCTGACAGGATCGAGGTAGGCCAAAGCTTGCTAGTCCCACAAGGCGCCACGTATGAGGAGCCGAAAAAACATACTAGCCCACGGCGAGCGAAGGCCATAAAGGACAGAGGGCAAAAAGGTAGGGTCAAGGCGGGGGGCCTAAAGGGCGGCGGAGTCGCGAAAGGACGGCAGATATTCACCTGGCCAGTGAAAGGTGTTCTGACATCCGGATTTGGCCCCCGAAATGGTAGCTTCCACGACGGTATAGATATCGCAGCTCCTGTCGGGACGTTAGTTCGTGCCGCCGGCACGGGACGGGTTATGTTTAGTGATGTTCTTCGCGGCTATGGAAAAGTAGTTATTCTGAAACATAGTAAAGGCTTTACGACGGTGTACGCGCATCACCGACGGAATCTAGTCAAGGCCGGTCAACGAGTATTGCAAGGGGACATCGTCGGTGAGGTTGGTCAAACAGGACGGGTAACCGGGCCAAATTTGCATTTCGAAGTCCGGATGGGAAAAAGCGCGCGGGATCCGATGCGGTACCTACCGCGCATACGCCAAGCGAAAAAGGTTGCAAGATAGGGAATTCATGCTGTTGAACGGTGTAGCAAAAGAGGTGGTCAGGAGAAAATGTGCTTGATATACGTAAGTTAATTCGTGATGTTCCCGACTTTCCCAAGCCGGGTATCGTGTTTAAGGATATTACGCCGTTGCTGACTGATGGAGAGGCGTGGAGACAAATTGTAGACGTTTTTGTGGGGCGTTATCGAGGAAGAATCGATCTCATTGTAGGTATAGAGTCTCGCGGCTTTCTGCTCGGATCAGCCCTTGCTTATGCTCTTGGCTGTGGCCATGCGCTGGTGCGCAAGCCAGGTAAATTGCCGTCTGCTGTCTTATCGGAAAGTTATGAGCTCGAGTATGGTACCGACACTTTGGAGCTACATAGAGATGCCTTTTCCGCTAAAAGCCGAATTCTAATAGTGGATGATTTGCTAGCCACGGGTGGCACCGCGAATGCTGCCATTCGGCTGGTAGAAGCGCTCGACGGCATCGTAGTTGAGACCGCCTTTCTTATAGAATTGTCGTTCTTAAAAGGCGCTGATCAATTAAAGCCTCATGAAGTTTTCTCCCTCGTGCAGTATGATGGCGAGTGAAGTAACAGCTGCGGCGACCATAGGGTCAGTATCGGTGTACCACTAAGGTGTGAGCGTGACGCGACGGTTACTACGATTTGTGGCTGCGTAACTTGTGGCGAGGCGTGGGATGCGTACTTGCGTGAGGAGAACCGCGTTAGTGAATTAGTTCGCGGGGCAGGCAGACCTCGGGGTCGTTCGGTGCCTTGACTGGGCATGCTTACGTTCGGTCGAGTCTAGCCGGGGTCCGCAATTTTGGGGTCTCGAAAGGCCGCAGGGGAAGCGAAATCATTTGGCGTCCTATTTTCTTTTATTTGGTGTCGTGTGCCTGTGGGCCACAAATTTTCCTGCGGGAAAATTTATGCTCGATAGTGTGGGACCTTTGACACTAATAGCTGTGAGAACGGTAGTTGGGGCGATATTGTTGACGCTCATGGGCTGGAGAACGCAGGACAGATGGTGGTCAGAGTTGCTTAAAGATAAACGGAGCACGGCGGTAATGGCGCTCACTGGCGTGATAGGAGCGGGTACTCTATTTTATCTAGGACTCCAGTCCACTTCCGCTTCGAACGCGGGAATTATTGCAGCATCGACCCCTATGTGGGTGGCACTATTTTCCTGGATCTGGAGCAAGGAGCACCTTACTCGTGTGAACGTGTTCGGTATGTTTCTTTCTTTCGTAGGGTTGGTTTGGATTATATGTCGAGGTTCTTTGGCATTCTTACTTCAGCTCTCTTTTAATGAGGGTGATCTCTATATATTGCTGGGCCAGCTTAGTTGGGCAACGTACACGGTATACAGTCGCGTGGCGTTGTCTAAGCGTTAAGCGGCCGCTGCAACCGCGCGTTCCTACATCGCAGGAATGAATGTGCTAGTACCGCTGAGTGCCATTGAGACGCCCTTTAGTGCGGAAATAAATTTCTCTCCGACGCTTCTGCTGGCATTGGCATATTTGTCTATCCTTTCGCCCATGACCAATCTTCTATATTACCAAGCCCTCGTCAAAGTGAGCCCCGCGCGTGCGGCAGTGTTTATGAATTTGATCCCGATTATTGTTATCGCTAGTTCCGCAGTCTTTCTCAAGGAAGAGATAACTCGAGTTCAAGTACTCGGTACGGCCTGTGTTATAGTAGGGGTCTTGCTTACGACGAGGTCCAACCGTTACGCCACGGTTCAGGGGAAAAGGAATACCCATTGAAATTCGTCTATCTTTTTCAAGGTGGCCCGCGTAGGGCACAGTGGAGAGCGTAGACACAGAGATCATTGCGGTCAGGGGAGGTATTTTTTGGCCAAGCGCCGGGCAAAATCAGGGGTGGTTGCTGTATTAGATCGTAGACGCCGCGTGAGGCAGTCCAAGCAGAATATACTGACTATTGTCATTCTGTCAGGGACCACCGGGATGTTAGGGTACTACTTCACATACGATTTTGTACTTTGGCTCGTGGGCATCATGGGGCTCTTTCTCATCGTGAGAGAAGTGACGGCGACCCGGGCTAAACGATTTCTTGCAAATGTTGGAACCGCATCGAACGCCCCGGCGCATAACCCCGAGTCTGAACAGTTTGAGCGTATGGGAGTATATGAGCTTCTGGAGAATGTAGTTACAATTCTTGTTGCCCACGGGTACCAAGAGGGACAGGAAGATAATGATAACATTGGTTCTGGCCGTATCATGCATCGAGGAGGTAGAATATTTTATGTGACTGTCCGGCGCGATTCTATAGACGAAGAGGTTATTAATACTCTTTTGACGTCACAGCCGAAGCGAGACCCTTCCCAAATGGTTATTGTTACGGTGGGAAACGTCTCTCGTGGAGCACAGCGCTTTGCATTGGAACGTCAAATTAGCTTGATAGATGGGGAGGAATTATTTAGACTCTGGTCTTTGCAAGCGAAAGGGCA
>CAZSWX010000228.1:0-4489 GCA_964610865.1 uncultured Enterobacteriaceae bacterium | reverse complement strand
GCTCTAGCCAACTGAGCTATTCCCGCACACCCCTCTCAACACTAACCGGACTATGGAGAGGGAAGGATTCGAACCTTCGAAGGCAAATGCCGGCAGATTTACAGTCTGCTCCCTTTGGCCGCTCGGGCACCTCTCCGTACTTCTTAGTCTTAACCGAAAGCTGGCGATAGGAATTGAACCTACAACCTACTGATTACAAATCAGTTGCTCTACCGTTGAGCTACGCCAGCACTTTACCCGCCAATCTATCGTAGCCCAATAGTACATTAATTGGATCTTCGGACCTCTCTCGACAAAACTTCTTAATACCCTGGGACAGCGCGTAATAGTACAGTAGCTTCATCATCCAGTCAAGGGCAAGACTCTCGGAGAATTTTTAGGCAGGGCGCGTCTCAGTGGAACGCAGAAGTTGCCTATTTTATATTAAATCCAACGTTTTTAGGGAATGTACTTTCTCCAGTCCCCTCGCTGCCGCAGCCGTTCATAAATCGCTATCGCGCCAGCTACGGAAACATTAAGGGAGCCCAACTTTCCTAGCATTGGTATCGATATGAGATGATCACATGTCTCTTCTACCAGCCTTCGCAGTCCTCTTTCCTCGCCACCTAATACGAACGCGGCCTTCCCCTTTAGATTCACGTCAAATACACTTTGATTAGCAGAAGCCGTCAATCCAAAAAGCCAAAAACCAGCACTCTTGAGTTCGTTTAGAGCCTGCCTGAGGTTTCCGACGCGACAAACACGAAGATAAGCCGCTGCACCCGCAGCTGCTTTTTCGGCCGCTGGAGATATTTTCGCGGATCTCCGTGTTGTGAGGATTATTCCGTCAACCCTGCAAGATTCCGCACTTCGTAGCAAAGCTCCCAAGTATCAGGAGTCAACAATCTCGTCTAATACCAGGACGCACTCAGCTTCCAGAGTAAGAAGGGCTTCGAGAGAACAATAATCGAATGGGCTCAGCCTCGCTATAAGTCCTTGATGTACGACCCCACGAACCGCCGGACCAGAAAAAAATGAGTCGGATTCATACTTTACGTCGATTACCGCCTTCTCAGCCCGTCGGAGTAATGCGCTATCTTTATGCCTGGAACTCGCATAGATCACTTCGATATTGCCGGGTTGTGAGTCTAAATACTCACCGATAGCGCGGAGTCCGTAGATTATTCGCGATTTATCGTGTAATGGATTTTTTCTAGGATAGGTTTTCATGGGTCGTATATTAACGCGCTACATTCTCAGGGAAATTTCTATTCCCTTCTTACTCAGCTTGCTCATTTTCACCAGCATCCTATTCACGGCGCGCATTCTGAAACTGGTTGATCTAGTAATCAACCGCGGTGTGTCCATTCTTCAAATTGGTCAAATGCTATTCTTTGTCTTACCATCTTTTTTCGAAGTCACCGTTCCCATGGCTTTGCTGCTTGGCATACTATGGGGATTTGGGCGTTTTGCAAGCGACAAAGAAGTTGTTGCGCTGAAAAGTTGTGGCATGAGTCTAGTCCAACTGGCCGTTCCCGTTTGCTGGCTATCGCTCCTACTCCTAGTTTGCTCCTACATCCTAACATTGGGGGTTCGTCCTTGGAGTAATTCCGGGCTCGATGCGATTCTATATGAGGTTGCAACAACTAGAGCTACCGCGGGCATAAAGGAAAAAACATTCAGTGGGAACTTCGAGGGGCTCATACTTTACGCGGAAGAAATAGAACCGCCGGGTACGCTATTGAGGGGTGTTATGATGTCCGATCGAAGGAAACCTGAGCGGATGGAGACTATATTTGCGAAAAAAGGACTCCTAGTTCCCAACGTACTCGACAACCTTTTGACACTTCGTCTCACAGATGGGACGCTGCATAGCAAGAACATGGGGTCAGACGATCATCAAACGACACATTTTTCCGTGTATGACGTAACGCTAGATACTGCCGCGCTGCTTGCTAGTGTAAAAGAGCCCACTCACAGTCCAAAAGATATGAGAACACTTGAGTTAATCAGCGAAATTTCCCAGATGCCCGAGAACCATACTACACGAAACAAGGCATTGGTAGAGTATCATCGTCGTCTAGCTCTACCCTTTGCGTGCGTTGTTTTTTCGCTAATAGGCCTTCCCCTCAGTGTACGTACAGCCTGGGCGTTCCGTTCGGTCGGGTTTGCGTCTAGCCTCGGGATCATCTTGTTTTACTACGTCTTGCTAACCGCTGGAGAAACCTTGGGCAAACGAGGAGTCTTACCCCCCGCCCTTGCATTATGGGCTCCAAATGTAATCCTTGGCGGAGTAGGTGTTTTTCTTTTTTTACGTGTCTGGCAAGAGAAGCCTATTTTGCCCCTCCGATTTCTGCCGTATCACGGGAAGTAGGTTTGATTCTGTGCGGGACGGATAAATCCCAGCAATTAGATTCGGATAGATTAGACTCGCCCAATGCAATTTAGCAACTTTCACCTTCCAACACGCATTGTCGCACTATACCTTTGCCGAGAATACCTAAGACTCTTTTTCCTTTGCCTGCTCTTTCTTCTCGCCCTATCGCTCTTAGTTGATTTCTTTGATCGATTCAGCAGTCTTGTCAAAAACGACCCGGCTTTCTCAACCGTCTTGAGATATTTCCTTTTTAAGCTGCCTCTTTTCGTTACCCAAGCGGTACCTGCAGCGGCGCTCGCAGGCTGTTTGCTCAGTCTCGGGCTGTTGACCAGGAATAAGGAATTAATGGCTCTGAAGTCCTGTGGTGTCAGCGTGTTTCAAATGGCAACACCACTACTACTCACGGCCCTTTTTTTGAGCTTCTCTGCTTGGATCTGGAACGAAAAGGTTGTTCCCTTCTCATTTCAAAAATCACGTTACATTAATACGGTAGAAATAAAACAAAGAGCTTTCAAAGGCCTATTCCATGAACAGGGATTTTGGTATCACGGCGAGCAAAGTTTTTACCACGTAACGCATTTTGATCCACGGCATAACACCTTGGCAGGAATTACCGTCTACCGCCTCGACCAAAATTACCAAATCAGTTCTCTAATCGAGGTTAGAAAGGCTGTTTGGGAGGATCAGAGATGGGTTCTCGAAGGGGTTAGGGAAACCACTTTTGGACAGGACGGCACTCGGCCGCAATACGTAATGGAAGAACTCCTGCAGGAAACGCCGAGTGATTTCTCCCTTGTCGCTATGAAGGCCGAAGAGTTTTCTTCGCAATCCCTGGCGCGCCGCATAGATGACCTACGCCAGAAGGGTCTAGACACCACTGAGTATCAGGTGGATCTCAGGCTCAAAGCAGCGCTACCATTCGCGACTTTTGTCATGACACTCCTAGGAGTAGCACTAGGCCTCCCGGGGGCTAAACAACTGGCCCTACCTACGGCTCTCACGGCCGCTTTCTTGATTGGATTTGGGTACTGGGTTTTTCTCGCGCTGACAGTTTCGCTCGGGCACGCAGGCGTGCTTTCCCCAGTTCCTGCGGCTTGGCTCGGGAACATAACGGCTGCCCTTCTAGCCACATATTTCCTTTTGGGGATGGAATGAAAATGTGTTCCCGCCCTCCTGTATGAAAGCGAGAAAGCGCTAACGTTTTGAGTACTGTGGTCGCTTACGAGCTTTATGACGGCCGTATTTCTTGCGCTCCACCTCACGGGAATCCCGGGTAATAAATCCTTCTTTTTTCAGCGCTTCTCTGAAATCTGGATTTGCCTTCAAGAGAGCCCTGGTAATACCGTGTCGAATTGCCGCCGCCTGTGCTGAATTTCCCCCGCCCCGAACATTGACCTTAATATCGTATTGGTCCTCAGTCTGCGTCACTACGAGCGGTTGTCGCGCTATCATACGCACCGCCTCTCGACCAAAGTACTCGTCTAACGATTTCTTATTTACCAAACATCCGCCTGATCCGGCCATGAGTCGAACGCGAGCTATCGCATTCTTGCGCCTTCCAGTTCCCCAACATTCCGTTTGATTTTCCGCCATGCTCAGCCTTCCCTATGGTTGCTTTAAAATCCCTCTGTTGGCTTTTGTGCGCCGTGTGGGTGGTCTGCCTCTGGGTAGATCTTCAACTTCTTGGCGAGCTGCCGTCCAAGCGAATTTTTTGGAAGCATGCCCACCACTGCATTCTTTAGAACATTTTCGGGGGTGGTATCGAATAACTCCGCCGCGGAAACATTTCTAATACCGCCCGGGTATTCAGTATGCCGGTAATACTGCTTATTTTCACGCTTTTTTCCAGTTAGAACCACATGCCGTGCGTTGACAACAATAACGAAATCGCCGCAGTCTATGTGCGGGGCAAACGACGGCTTATTCTTTCCACGCAGAGTGCTCGCAATTTCGGTCGCGATTCTTCCTAGTACCCGGTCTTTAGCGTTATAGATACGCCACGATCTTTCGGCGATCGCCTTTTTCTTCGGGGGTGTGGTTGTTTCCTTCTTCATTTCCTTTTTCCTACCTCTTTCGTAGAGGCTTGAGGGTGGCGGGGCCGACGAGACTCGAACTCGCGACCTCCGGCGTGAC
>CAZSWX010000227.1:0-4511 GCA_964610865.1 uncultured Enterobacteriaceae bacterium | reverse complement strand
CGCGAGGTTTAATTTTACCCTTCGATGCTTCCCAAGCAGCTGTGAAGGTGTCCAGGACCTGACCCCCGAAAAGAGCCCCTGTGTTTATGGGTGGAAGCTCGGACTCGTGACTTTCTGCGGTCATACTGACCCTATCGTCCTGCTCCTGCCTCTCTACATCTGGGAACTTCTTCCGCTCAGTCACAGCCCAAGCAGCAGTGAAGGTATCAAAGGCCGAAGAACTAAAAGGTTCTTTTACAACTCGCATTATTCTCTCGATCTCTTTTTTTTGGGCCATAAATCATTTCCCTCGCTCGTCGTCTTTACCTGTCCGAAGCGCTAATATTTCTTCCGCCAATTTCAAATCTTTAAGTGAGTCAACATCAATTCCTGCCTCTGCGAACGGCATTTTTATGACACCAATACGTGCCCCTACCGTTCGAGATACCTGCTCGATTGCCCGGGCTGAGTCGAGCCGCCCTACAGAAAACCGCAATAGATTAAGCAAGCCGAACTTGGCCACAAGTCTCCACGGTGCTTTTCGGAATTGTCCGGCGTTTTCCCAAAATCTCACGGCATTCGAGGATTCTGAGCTTCGCAGGAGAAAAAGATTAGCCCCACAAAACTGTCCATCAGCGAAAGAAAAAAAAGTCCTTCGTGAACAGGGAAATCTTCGTCGTAAAACAGAAGCGGACACGACCGCCACAACTATATCTGCGTCAAGCATCATGGCGTTGTGACAAAAATACTCGACCATCTCAGGTGTCAACAGAGCATGATCCGCTGTGGTAACAAGCAAGGGCCCAGAGGAATGGTGATTTACAAAATAATCGAAAACACTAGAAGCCGGAGAACTCCGACTCCTGTGGAGCCCTACGCCTTGTAGCTCCGCGAAGTCTGTTATGCCACTAGCTTCACCAATACTGATCACTGGCCGCGACACCGTAGAGGCCGTTTCGAGGCAGTCATAAACCCGCAAGATCATTGGTACACCCGCTACCTCTAAACACGCTTTGTCCTCTTTGCCTAAAGCGGTATTTTCGGACGTTCGTCTTCCCGCCAAAATCAACGATGCTAACAGTGGACCCTCAGTCACAAGCTTCATAGCGTCTCACAAATCTATGCATTGAACACTCTCCACACTGCAACTAAGCAACTTCTACTGTTTTTGGATAGGCATGTAGCGCGCGGCTTATAACTGCCCGCTCTTCCCCCCTGACAAAGCGCCAGCTAGACTGGCCGAAAACGACGAAGGAGAAAGATTTGCGTATCTGGATAGATGCGACAAGCCCAGCAAGCTGCTTGTCAATTTTTGGGATGACGTTACTCGAAAGGTTACTTCAGAATCTCCTTACCGCGGGACTAAACGAGTTTGCAGTACACATTCAATTAGCAGAAGAGACGCGGTCTCAGTCTTCCATAATCCCACCGAAACTCCTCCAGAAATTTCGGATACAATGGGAATGCGAATCCCTAGCGCCACATCTTCCACACAGTGAAGGGAATCCCATCGGTCACAACGAACTGGTTCTAGCCTTCGACGCGGCCACCGTGATAGACGGCAGACTCGTCAGGCATCTTGCGGAAACCGAAGGATCATGGGCTGTGAGGTGTCAGAACCACATGGGCAATATTGGTGCTTTCCGTTTGGAAGCCGGTTTGTCCTCACGCTTGACGTCCACCGCTACATCCTCATCCTTTTCCCAGACTGCAGGCGAATGGATGCGACAGGGACACCTGAACGAGTTGGAATTAGAGAAAATACCTTCCTATATTCGGAAATTGCGCCGCGACCTACCCATCTATTTATACTCTGTCCCAGACTCCCCGACCAGGAATTGGACCGAGCGATTCTTATTTTGGTCGAACTATAAAGGTTCAACAGATTTCTTTACCAAATATGTCTATCCGCCCGTGGTTTGGCAGCTGGTGAGACCACTGTCGCGCTGGGGGGTACACCCGAACACGATTTCTGTATTCAACGTTTTAATTACCTTTCTGGCAGTACCTGCCTTCGCCACAGGAAACTGGGCCTTAGGCTTCTTGCTTGCTTACACGATGAGCATATTAGATTCGGTCGACGGTAAGTTGGCCCGTCTTACCTTCACTGCGTCCCGACTCGGCGATATATTAGACCATGGCCTGGACATCATACATCCTCCGTTCTGGTATTTTGCGTGGGCCTGGGCACTTACCACCGGAGATACTAGTGCTATTTTGTTCAAGCTTGCCGTATGCATGACAATCTTCTATACAGCGGATCGAGTAGTTGCAGGTCTATTCAGTAGCCGGACCGGATCTTCTATCCACGGTTGTTCTTCTCTTGATGAGCGTATGCGCACCTTCATTTCGAGACGTAACATTAACGTCCCTTTGTTTATGGTCGGCCTGTTACTCGGTGTGCCTGGCCCCACATTTACGTTTATCGTAATTTGGCAAATCATTTCTTTCGTGTTTCACGCTGTAAGGCTGGTCAACTTTTGGAATAAGGCTCCAGCAATCCATAAGATCCCAGGATGAATCTAGTACGGAGGAGGGACAAATAATGCGCGTTCTGCTTGCGTTCGCACGAGCATATCCTGGGCGCAGTATTGTAACGCTAACATGCTTAATCTTCGCGACTCTCGCGGAAGGATTGAGCTTTTCCAGTTTGTTGCCCTTATTAGGAATGGCAACCCGGAGTGACACCGGTTCCGAAATTGCTGAGTCAACATCCACGCCCCTCGAGCAAGCGGTGAGCGATCTACTGCTCAC
Source organism: uncultured Enterobacteriaceae bacterium (assembly GCA_964610865.1). GTDB lineage: Bacteria > Desulfobacterota > Binatia > Bin18 > Bin18 > Bin18. Next base: position 1,778 of record CAZSWX010000227.1, on the reverse strand, counting down.
GATAGGGCTCCAACCCGACATCGGCGTACTCTGCATTACAATAGTCGTCGGTATGATTCTGAAGGCGGCATTTGTTCTCTTTGCGCAGAAACAAGTGGGGTACACGGTTGCCCACGTCGCAACAGATTTGCGACTATCCCTACTCAGATCTCTTCTGGCGGCACGGTGGGAGTATTATGTCCGTCAGCCAGTTGGCAGTTTCACAAACGCCTTTGCAACAGAAGCTAGTCGCGCCTCAGAGGCCTATCTGTACGCTGTGACTATTATCGCGTTTGGTATTCAAACTATCCTATATATCGGGCTTGCACTGTCGGTCTCTTGGAAAGCAACCCTAGGTGCCGCAATGTTCGGCATTTTAATAATTTTTAGCCTGAATAGATTAGTGCGAATGGCGAGGCGTGCCGGAGCCCGTCAAACCATTCTTTTGAAAGGCATGCTTGCGCGACTGACGGACGTATTGCAAGCAGTAAAACCCCTAAAGGCAATGGCACGTGAAGAGCAAACCGGCCCCCTGCTCGAAAAAGGGACAAAAAATCTGCGAAAAGCACTAGAAAGAGAGGTTCTGAGTAAGGAAGCCCTTCGCGCTTTCCAGGACCCTCTCCTAGTTAGTTGTCTGGTCGGGGGACTATACATTGCGTTAACCCGTCTTTCGTTATCGTTAGATACTGTCATTATGCTCATCATCTTCTTCGGACGTACCCTGAGCAGTCTCAACAAATCCCAACGTCAGTTCCAAAGAATGGCGTCTCGAGAAAGTGCGTATTGGTCACTACACGACACCCTAGAACAATCGAATTCGGCTCGAGAAGACAGGGGGGGACAACTAGAGCCCCAACTCAAGAGAAAAGTAGCGCTAAGTAACATCTGCTTCTCGTACGAGGACAAAGTAATATTAGAACAGGCGTCTTGCACGATACCCGCCGGCCAAATAACGCTACTGGTTGGACCATCGGGCGCCGGAAAAACATCTACAGTTGACCTAATCGCGGGGCTTCTCCAACCTAAGAAAGGGACCGTGACTGTTGACGGTATACCTCTGCGGGATATTAACCTCAAAGCCTGGCGGCACAACATTGGATATGTTCCACAAGAAATGCTACTGCTCCACGAGACTATTGTCGCAAACGTAACACTGGGGGATACTGAACTCACGGGGAATGACGTTCGAAATGCTTTGGAGGCGGCCGAAGCCTGGGACTTCGTGCAGAAGCTCCCACAAGGTCTGTCTACAAAAGTCGGGGAAAGGGGAGCTAGGCTGTCGGGGGGTCAGCGACAACGCATCGCTATTGCACGAGCTCTGGTTCACTCGCCTAGCCTTTTAATTCTGGACGAGGCGACTACTGCGTTGGACCCTGCTAGCGAAGCGTCTATCTGTTCTACGGTCCGACGGTTACGCGGGTCAATGACTATTTTAGCTATTTCCCATCAACCGGCTATGTTGGAAATCGCTGACCACATCTACGAACTGAAAGAGGCCCGCTTGTGCCCAGTCGACCGGTCGTCGTCCACGCATTACGTAGAATAAATTCATCAGGCATTTTCGATTTAGTCGTAACGTTTTATGAGCTTTTCAAATTCTTCTTTCAGGGAACGAAACGGTGAGGAGCCATCACTTTTAAGACCTGATCCATCAGGTTTGGTGGACCAGGAATTAGAGGTAGTCATCCTAGGTGCTCGGCCTGGTTTTACGCCAAACGCCAAACCTCCCGTCCGAATATTTTTGGGTACCGAAGTGGCCCAGCACAGGGCGGAACGTATTTTCGTTTGGTCAATAGAGA
>CAZSWX010000226.1:0-4522 GCA_964610865.1 uncultured Enterobacteriaceae bacterium | reverse complement strand
TGATCCAAGACTATTCCCAATCGTCTCCGAAATGCGCGCGCAATAGCCGTTGCTTAAGGTAGTCCAGGCTTCCGAGATCTTCGATAATGTCGCCACCCGTATCGTAGAAGAAAATTTCTCCACCTTTGTTCCGCCCGACCGCAACTAGCCATTCTAATTCGTCCCTGTCCTCTAGGAGGTAGTTTATAGTCTGCGAAACACCTTTTGCAGGGATCAGGGTCACCTTCGCCGCTCTTGTCTTCTGCTGGGTCTTAGACGACATAGCAAGTCCCCCCGCCAATCCACTTTTCTAGAGTTGGGCCGACGCGACAGGGGCAGGATAAGGCGCAGCCTGCATCAAGTCAATACTGCCACCGCAATGGTTTCCACATGGTACGTTTGCGGAAACAGATCGATTGGTTGCACAATTTTTGTCCTATAACCTATGTCTTCCAGATACCTCAAATCGCGGGCCAGAGTAGAAGGATTGCAAGACAAGTATACGACTTTCGGTATCTTCATTTCTTTCAGATATGTCAACATAGCCGCCGCGCCGTGCCTCGGAGGATCCAGAACCAATACGTCCGCCTCCACGCCGCGCGCGACAATATCCTCCAGACCCCTTTCCACTCGAGCATGTATGCACTCAATATTAGAAATTGCCATACGGGAAATGTTGTCTCGAGCATCTAGTATGGCATTCATATCTTGGTCTATACTTATGACGGAACGCACTCGGGACGCCAACGGTATGCTAAAATTCCCCACCCCCGAATAACATTCAATAATCGTGTCCGTCTCCCGCAGCCCACTGTTTGTAAGAAGTGCCGATATTAAAGCTCGATTCCCGGCGGGGTTCACCTGAGTAAACCCCCCACGTCTCACACTCAAAGTGAGCCCATCTACTCCCAGATCCAGGAGGATGTTTGTATCCCCCCACGCACGCCGCCAGCGGCGCCCGAAAAGAAGAAGGCCTCGTATACCGTCTGAATCTCGCACGAACTCCTCACACCATCTACTGTCGGATTGGCAAAATTTTCCCTCCGCATTGCCAATTAGTACTGCACCGCCCGGCCCCTTTAGGTGCGCATCGCCAACAACTAATTCAAGACGGCGGATAATAGATTCCGTCTTCCGGAGCCAAGATCTTGCTTGCGAAAGCAACTTCTCACAGCCATCCATTGCGATAAGGCAGTCGTCGAGTTCTACTAGCTCGCGGGACTTTGCCTGGTAAAATCCAAGGCCTCCAGGTGGGTGAGTCCGCAACCGAATTCGGTGCCGGTAGCGCCATTCCTTCGGACTCCGAATGATAGGCTTGACAACGGGCTTCTTCAGTCCGGCGATGCGTTGCAGATGGTCTCTGACCAAAGCTTCTTTCGCTCTAGCTTGCTCGGAGTATGAAATATGCTGCCACGAACAGCCTCCACACCGTGGGACGTAACGACAACGGACCGGGCGCCGCGCCGGCCCATCTTCACGTCGAGTGACTATAATCCCCCGACTATAATTCTGTTTCAACGTATGCTCGTCCACGTCAAGTACGTCCCCCGGCGCACTATGAGGGACAAACACTACCTTCCCATTGGCATTTCCGGTAGTACGGCCTACTCCGTCCGGGCCATAGGATAAACTTGACACCCTAACTTTGATCGGCTCAGGCATGATGACACTGCTCTCACTTACCCATTTTAGCGTCCAACAGTCGGCGCTCCCGGTAGGCTATTCCTCGCTTACGGTAATATGTGTTACGACACAACCCATGCTTAAGATCCGTCGAGGCAGACGCACCGACCTGGAGGGCCTCAAGCAATTACTCTCGCCCTTCCATCTGTCTGATGCGCAAGAAGCCGCAAAAAAAGAACAATTTCGTTACTGGCGCAAGATCGCGAGCGACTCCTCGTTAGAATTCTACGTCGCATTGACGGACAATATTATAGGTGGTGCCGTGCTAATTAACTATATTCACGGCCTTCATAGCCGTAAGCCTACAGCAATACTCGATATAGCCGCTTCCGAGAGCGTCCCTGACAACCTGTGGTCCGATCTATTAAAATTCGCGAAGGAACGCGCAAAATTGCGAAGTTGTGCCGCGGTTACATGTTTGCAACTAGAAAGAAAGATGACGGATTCCTCTTCCCAAAGTCGCCTTAAAGGTGCCGGATTTAAAGACCTCGGTGAATTTTGGTCTTGTCCTCTCTAAAAGTCGCAGCACCGTCCCCCTTCTAGTAAACAACAGAACCCCTACTTGACCCCTGGACGTGCACCGAGCTATTACGGTGCCATTGACAACTGAACGTGTCGGGGTGTGGCTCAGTCTGGTAGAGTACACGGTTCGGGACCGTGGGGTCGCTGGTTCAAATCCAGTCACCCCGACCACCAACTTCAGGTCTATAGGAGTCCAGCAACATTTCTGGGATGGACGATGGGCGCAGACTTAGTTCCGACGGTCCTAATTCTTTCAGGTGTTGCGAGTTACCTGACGGGCTCTATACCTTCGGGCGTACTAATCGCAAATCGTCGGGGTGTCGCCCTCCGTACCGTGGGGAGCCACAACATCGGCGCGACCAACGTCGCCCGGTCCATCGGAAAAAAAGCTGGAGTGATAGCGCTTTTAGCAGATATCTCGAAGGGCCTTTGTCCTGTTCTGTTAGCTCGATGGCTCAGCGCGGAACCATCGGTGCATGCCTGTGTAGGCTTCGCTGCAATTCTTGGGCATGTTTTCCCAATCTTTCTTGGCTTTAAGGGAGGGAAAGGCGTCGCAACTGCGCTCGGAGTTTTTCTAGGCCTCGCACCTCTTGGGGTAACAGGGGCTCTACTAGCCTTTTGCCTATCTTTCGGGTTCAAACGAGTTGTTTCTCTATCCTCAATCATAGCGGCACTCATCACCCCAATATCCGTATTCCTTTTCGGCTACCCGGAGCCCATAGTGATAGCTAGCATTCTTACTTCCACTCTCATCATTTTTCGTCATTCGGACAACATTCGAAGGATCCTCACTGGCCGAGAGCAACAGTTCAGTTTCAAAAAGCCACCCGGCCCGACCTAACTAACACATATAAGGAAACGTCTCATTCCCGAGCGGTCAGGAGCCAGAAATCTCTCGACTGAAACGCTACCCGTCTATAAATGGAGAGACTTATTGGAATTTTTTAATCAGTGTATTAAGGTAGGCATGAGAAGCGCCTTCACAGGTTGGCGCCGGCCGTTATGAAACACATTAACTGTAGGTAAACCGCAGGAGACCCCCCCGCAATGAGCACCATGAAAAAAGTGGAGGCCATCATCAAACCGTTCAAATTGGACGAAGTGAAAGAAGCTCTGAACGCGGCAGGGTTGTCCGGACTAACGGTGTGCGAGGTCAAGGGCTTTGGGAGACAAAAAGGTCATACTGAATTATATAGAGGTGCGGAATACGTGGTAGACTTCCTGCCGAAAGTGAAGCTAGAAATTATCGTCCGAGAAGAGCAAGTCGCAGAAGTCGTCGAAGCCATTCAAGAAGCCGCAAAAACCGGACGTATCGGGGACGGAAAGATATTCGTTAGTAATATAGAAGAGGTGATCAGGATACGTACAGGCGAGCGTGGCGAGGACGCATTATGAATCGTGTAACGCGGTAACAACCTGGACCTGAACAGGTTGTTAATCTACCGCTCCGTAGTGGCACGATTTTATAGACTTTAGAAAGGAACTTCCCTTTCTGGCCGGCAGGAAGAATGCCGTTTGTAAACTATTTCCAACCCGGCGTTAGTTCTTGACAAAAATCCGCATGTCAGGCAGACAAGAGGGGCGTAAATCCCGTCTATAACAGGAAAAATGAGGCGAGATACACAAGGAGACACCTTATGTTACTTGATGGAAGAGTTGCTATCGTCACTGGCGCCGGACGTGGAATAGGACGCGAAGAAGCCTTGCTGTTAGCAAAAAATGGGGCCAAGGTCGTCGTAAATGACCTCGGCGGTAGTTTCGATGGTACAGGATCTGACGATAGCCCCGCTCAGCAGGTAGTTAATGAGATCGAGGCAGCAGGGGGCGAGGCAGTTGCCAATTTCGAAAATGTTACGGACTTTAAAGGCGCAAAACGCATAATTGAAAGTGCCATAGATTCATTCGGCAAATTGAACATATTAGTCAATAACGCCGGCATACTCCGTGACAGAATGATTTTCAACATGTCCGAGGAAGAGTGGGACGCTGTATTAAATGTGCATTTAAAGGGCTCCTTCAACTGCTCGCGACACGCCTGCGAATATTGGAGAGAACAACATAAGCAAGGTACGGTCCTGAATGGACGAGTCATAAACACCTCCTCTGACGCCGGGCTTTTGGGAAGTCCTGGTCAACCGAACTACGGGCCGGCTAAGGCGGCTCTGGCTACCCTTGCCATCATAATCGACCGAGAGATGCAAAAGTACGGGGTGACGGGAAACGCTATAGCGCCTCTGGCTAGGACAAGAATGACGGTAGACGCCACACCGCAGACCGCCGGGTTAATGGCAGGCCCAGACAAAGCAGGAGAACATGATTATTTCGACCCAGGACACAT
>CAZSWX010000225.1:0-4551 GCA_964610865.1 uncultured Enterobacteriaceae bacterium | reverse complement strand
AACTTTCCTGATGTCCGAGGCGCCCAACCAACACCCCCTTTGAAGGTGAGAGTGCTCATAGCCGCCAAATTAGTGAACGGCAAGTGGCAGAGAGCCCTGTCCAGGACAAGCCGGTACAGCATATCTCTACGCGCGCGCGAGGGGGAAATTTCATCTTGCGGGGGTGCACAAATTTGCGCATTTCCAGGGCACCCCCCTACCCCGCGAAAACCGGCCACCGTCTCATATAGCGTATACATACATCGATGGGAGCCTCAGTCGCATATACTGAAGCCAAGTGCTAAACTCCTAGACCAGTCGTGCACGCGTGCCTGAATTAGATAAAAAGTCAATATACCGTTATTAGGGATGCATGTAATCAGAGAGCGAAATGGGGTGCTTTATAACTGGCACTGCAGCTAGCGGGGAGTGATGACCGAGGAGACTTACCGGATCGAGGTTTCCAAGATCGACATCAATGTCTTGTGGCGGATTACCGCGATGTCGCTTCGTCATCCGAGCCGGATGGCCTTGGCGATTGGGGCGACCGGGCTGGCGGGGTTCTTCCAGCTTTACGTGCCACAATATCTCGGCCAAGCGGTGGATCAAGCACGCGGACTTTTGCATGGAGACGTAAACGCCAGTGGCCGGGCGGGGGCCGAAGATGCGTTGATGGCAACCGCGTTATTGCTAATCGGCGTCAGCCTGCTGCGCGGACTGTTCACCATGATGCAGAACTATCAGGGCGAGGCAGTCGGCCACCTGGTTGGCTATGATATGCGCCTGGCCTATTACCGCCAGCTGCAACGGCTCAGCTTCTCCTGGCACGACAAGATCCATAGTGGCGATCTGATCACCTACGGCATTCTGGATATCGAAGGGGTACGCCTATGGACTAGCACCGGCATTTTGCGGTTTGTGTTATTGAGCATCCTGATCCTCGGTGGCGCCGTCATCCTGTTCCGGATTGATCTCATGCTCGGCCTGTTGGCACTGAGCTTCGTACCGATCGTGGGGGTACGCGCCTCGGTGGCCCGACTGAAATTGCGCGACACGTGGATGCAATTGCAGGACGAGCTGTCGATATTGACCCAGGTGATGGAAGAAAATCTGGGTGGAATCCGCGTGGTGCGTGCTTTCGCCGCTCAGGCCTACGAACTGGCGCGCTACGACCGGGTGTCGAATCGAGCACTGAAGGTGGCGCATGAACGGATTGCGCTGTTCGTGCATTCAACGACGCAGATGACGCTCATTTATTTTGTGGCGATGGGGCTGGTGCTGTGGATTGGTGGGCTGAAGACCATCGACGGCGAGATCAGCCTGGGCCAGCTGGCACAGTTCCTGGCGTTCATGACCATTTTGCAAATGCCGGTGCGCCAGATCGGATGGATGATCAACTCGATCGCCCGAGCTTCAACCTGCGGAGGCAGGCTTCTCAACGTGCTCGACCTGGAACCGTCGGTTGCCGACGCGCCGAACGCCCGGCCGTTAGAAATCAGCGACGGTGTGCTGCGATTCGAAGCGGTCGATTTCCGCTACCCCGCCTGGGCCGACGACCAGCGCACATTGAGCGGCATCGACTTGGAGGTCCGACCCGGCCAAACCATCGGCATTGTCGGCCCGCCAGGCAGCGGCAAAACCACCATCGCGCACCTCATCGGGCGTTATTACGACGTCGAAGCCGGGCGGATTACCATCGACGGGCAGGATATTCGCGACGTCACGCTGACATCGCTGCGCCAGGCCGTGGGCATCGTACAGCAAGAGCCGTTCCTGTTCACGGCTGGGATCGACCACAATCTGGCTTACGGCAACCCGTGGGCCGGGCGCAGCGATATAGAACGCTCGGCCGCCGCCGCCCAGCTACACAGTTACATCGAGTCGCTACCGGATAGCTATCAAACTTTGGTTGGCGAACGGGGCGTGTCGTTGTCCGGTGGGCAACGCCAACGGTTGGCGATAGCTCGCAGCGTTCTGCTCGGCGGCGCGGTGTTGGTATTCGACGATTCGACCGCCGCAATCGACGCCGCGACCGAACAACGGATCAACGCCGCGCTCAAAGATGCCGTAAAAACACGCGCGGTGATCATCATCGCCCACCGCTTGAGCTCGCTGATGCACGCCGACGAGATCGTCTTTTTAGACGACGGCAAAATCATCGAGCGCGGCCGTCATGACCAACTGATGGCGCGGAACGGCCGCTACGCCAGCCTTTATAAGTTGCAAACCAGCGACAACAACGCGGACGAGAGCCACTTAGGTTAGGTAGGATCATGCCCGCTGACTTCTCCACGGCCACCGAAAACCAGCGCCCACCGCTGGCGGTGGTGGGCAGCCAAATCTCGCAGGACGAGGAGCTATTCGGCCGCGTATTCGACCGCTGGGTGGTGTCTCGTTTTCTGGTCTATCTGCGGCCCTACCGCCGGCGCATCGCGGTGGCGATCGGCGCGGTGCTATTGTTTACCTTGATGCAATTAGCCATCCCCCTGGTGATCCGCATGGTGATCGACCACGCGCTGGTGCCAGGGCCCGACGGACGTGGTCTATTGTTGATCATGTTGATGATCTTCGGTGCCGTGATTACCGTCAATTACTTCGCTAATCATGTACAGGAATCGATTGTCGGGCGGGTCGCCGGGCATTTGCTATTCGACCTGCGCCGGGCAATGTATGCCCATCTACAATATGTCTCGCTGTCGTTCATGGATAAGACCGAGGTCGGCCGGTTGATGTCGCGCTTGCAGGGCGACGTCAATGCGTTGCAGGAATTTCTGGAATCTTCGATATTCGTGATCGGCGATTTCGTGCTGCTGATCGGCATCATAATCGTGCTGCTGAGTCTGGACATTCGGCTCGGTGTAATGACCCTCTCGGTGGTGCCGGTGCTGTTGCTCGTACGGGTCGTCTGGCTGCCGATGGCGCGCAAGGCTTTCCTCAAGACGCGCGAAACCTCAAGCGCCACCAATGCCGCGCTGGCCGAAAGCATTCACGGTGTGCGGGTGGTGCAGGAACTCGGCCGCGAGGATGTCAATTTCGCGCTTTTCGGCAAAAAGGCCAGCGACAATCTGAAAGCTCATTTGCGTGCTTCTAAATTCACCAATGTGCTGATCCCGATCGTCGACGGGCTGACCGGGGTGGCAATGGCGATCATCGTGATCTTCGGCGGGGGTCTTGTACTCGACCAGGGACTCGACGTCGGCGTGATGGTCGCGTTTCTATTTTATGTCCAACGGTTTTTTGACCCGATCCGATCGCTCACCATCCAATATAGCATCATGCAGCGGGCAATGGCCTCCGGCCAGCGCATCTTCGAGGTGCTGGACGTCAAGCCCGAAGTTGCCGACAAGTCCGACGCACTGGCCTTGGACCAGATCGACGGCACGATCACGTTTGACCATGTCACTTTTGGCTATGTTCCCGGCCAGCCTGTGTTGAACGATGTCAGCTTCCAAGTCGCGCCGGGCGAAACCGTGGCGTTGGTCGGGCCGACCGGGTCGGGCAAAACCAGCATCACCGCGCTCGCCCACCGGTTCTACGACGTGTCGGAAGGTGCGGTGCGGATCGGCGGCCATGATGTGCGCGATGTCAAGCAAAGTTCGCTTGGCCGAAACATCGCCATGGTGTTACAGGAACCGTTCCTGTTTTCCGGCACAATTTTTGAGAATATCCGCTACGCCCACATAGGCGCCGGAGGCGACGCGGTGATCGCGGCCGCGCAAGCGGTCGGCGCACATGATTTCATTATGCGTCTCACCGCGGGCTACGACACCGTGCTAGACCAAGGCGGCGCCAACTTGTCGGTCGGACAGCGCCAATTGCTGAGCTTCGCCCGGGCATTGGTTACCGATGCACGGATTTTGATCCTGGACGAGGCTACCGCCAGTGTCGACAGCCATACCGAGCTGGAAATCCAACGCGCGCTAACCACGCTACTGCAAGGCCGCACAGCCCTGGTCATTGCCCACCGACTGGCCACCATTCGCGGCGCCAACCGGATCATCGTGCTGCAAGATGGCCGGATCATCGAAACCGGCACGCACGACCAACTCATGGCGGGCGGCGGCTTGTATAGCCGACTTTACCGGATGAACTACGCGTCGTTTGATGACATATCGGAAGACCAAGGGAGCGCGCTGAGCGACAACACGGGCCAGACGTAAGGTAACCCGGAAAGTAATGGTTTGGCGATTTCACCATTTTCCCAACGCAAAAAAGCTCCCAGCTTGGGGAGCTAAATAGCTATTCTATATCGTGAAATGGGAGAGGTGGAGGCCTACCTCACCACCCCGACCAAAATCCGTATCGTTTGAGCAAAACCGAGCCCAAGCCCCAATCTGTGGAACCATTCCGATAACCCGCGCCACCGACGTCGGCGTCAATCCAGTTTCAGCTGCTGAAACAGGCCTCCGGCCCCCTGAATATGAAACGTTATGTAAGCGCCATCCTACGAGCAGAGCTCTGCCCTTTAGCCGCATTCTGTGAACGGCGGGGCCGGTTGCAAAGGCCCGACTGGTTTTCGTGCAGGCGGATGATTGGTCGAGGGTCAAAAGGGACCCGAATATCGGATCAATA
>CAZSWX010000224.1:0-4561 GCA_964610865.1 uncultured Enterobacteriaceae bacterium | reverse complement strand
TACACTTGGTAGGTTTTCTACTGAGCTTGGATAGATTTTAAGCTAAAATTGATTGGCGAGAATTTGAGACCAATCTGCCAAGGCCAGAGGATTGGAGACAGTCGGGTTGATCAAGCTTTTAAGGATGCACTTTGCAATTCAATTTAGATAAAAACTTTGTTAAATAACAAATTAGAAATTTCTGAAGTAGGCCGTATTAGGCATGCAAAAAAAATATAACTTTAATACAATTTCTGCCGGTGTGTTCATACTGTTAGCGATTGCTTTGTTTATTAGTATTCCCTATCAAATTGACAAGCCTCTCATAGAGATAGCTGGCGTTGGGGGCTCAAACCTCTCTGCAGAGCTGTTTCCTCAAATTGTTGCGACCAGTTTATTCGTTCTGGGTGTATGGTATTTCCGGGTAAGCTTCTCGATAGATCAGAAAAATCTGCTTCTGGACCTTGATCGAGAAGCCATTACCAATGTAGTCGTAACGCTAATCCTTATGGCTATTTACGTTCCCTTGATGGTGAACCTAGGATTTGTTTTTGGCAGTGCTGTAATGATCTTCGCCATGTCGACATATTTTGGAAATCGAAATTTTTGGTTGGGAGGATTGATTAGTTTGTTTCTGCCGATGGCGATTTATCTGATATTCCTGAAGGTGCTGTTTATAGAATTGCCGGCATTTCCCATTGATGACGTCATCCCGAACAATTCGCTCATCTACGGGCCTCTTAAATTCCTGACAAATAATTCGTTTTTCTGACGGGTGTTGAATGTTTGAATCATTCCTGGAAGGCATCGGATTAGCGCTTCGTTTCGACACGATGCTTTACATATCAGGAGGATTATTCCTGGGTATGTTTGTAGGCGCCCTGCCTGGTTTCACAACTTTAATGGCTATGGCAATTTTACTGCCAATTTCATTTTTTTTGGACCCGTTGTTGGGTATCCCGTTTCTCATTGGTGTGTATAAGGGAGGTATTTTTGGTGGCTCGATCCCAGCTATTCTGGTTTCCATGCCAGGCACTGGTGCTGCCGTTGCGACAACCTTCGACGGTCCTCCTCTTACAAAGATGGGTAAAGCCCGAAAGGCGCTTGAGATAGCGCTGTTTTCCTCAGTAACCGGCGATCTTTCAAGCGACGTTATTACTATTATTTTAATTGGACCAATCGCTGCCATCGCCTTATTGCTGGGTCCACCTGAACTGGCTGCTGTTTTGCTTCTCGCGTTAATAGTGATTTCCGCTACCTCTAGCGGCGTCTTTGTAAAAGGCCTGTTGATGCTGGTGGTTGGGTTGTTCCTTGGCATGATCGGACAAGACCCGATCGGTGCACTGTCACGTTTTTCTTTTGGTATCACGGACATAGAAGCTGGTATTCCGCTGCTTCCGATGTTGATCGGTGTATTTGCGCTACCCGAAATTTTCACCAACATAGAAAAGAAAATTAGCAAATTAATTAAGTCGGAGGATCTAAAGGTTACTGGAGAAAGATTGTCCTGGGGCGAATTTAAGGGTTGCATCAGGACGATCGCCCGATCGACAGTTATTGGTACTTCAATTGGAATGATACCAGGAGTTGGTCAGGTGGTTGCGGCATTTATGGGTTATGCTGCGGCCAAAAGCGCCTCTTCCCACCCTGAGACTTTTGGAAAGGGGGAACTGGAGGGCGTTGCCGCCGCAGAAGCAGCCAACAACGCGGTAAACGGACCTACACTTGTTCCATTGCTTACTCTTGGGATACCGGGTGATAACCTAACAGTTATTTTAGTTGGTGCCTTTATTGCACAGGGAATGCGACCGGGACCTCAATTGATGGAACAACAGGGGTCCCTGGTATTTGCCATCCTCATAGCCATGATTCTTGCAAATATATTGTTTCTCGTTATTGGTTATTTCTGTATACCTTTTTTTGCCAAGGTCGTGACAATACGGAAATCGTTTCTATTGCCATTGACGTTGGTATTCGCTTTTGCCGGTACCTGGGTTTTCAGGGCTCAACCATTCGATCTGGCGGTTTTGGTCTTTTTTGGAGCATTTGGGTATATTGCCAAGAAACTGCATTTCGATGTAACACCCATGGCAATGGGATACATCTTGGGACCGACACTGGAATATTCCTTTGGCCAATCGGTGCAACTTTCTGATGGTAACCTGGCAAGTTATATGCTTTTTGAACGTCCCATTTCAGCAGTAATTTTTGTTCTAACACCCTTCCTGACATACATTATGTGGCGAAGAAATAGACGTTTGCGTAGCCAGTTTGGTGCGGGAGAATAAAATTTATTAGACTTCAACGAATCAGATTAAAACAAAGTCTGGCGCGTTAATACTTGACGTGTCAGTCTTCGCTGATGTCTTATGAAAGAATGAAATGCCAGATTTTTGACGAGGCTAGGATTTTTGGCCAAAATCCATAAAAAATTAAAACAGGGAGTAAATCAATGAAAATATTCAATACAGCAAAGATACTCATGGGAGCGGTACTTTCCGTTTCTGTATTGCTGGGTCTTCCGGTCGATAAGGCAAATGCAGAATATCCAGAAAAACCAATCACTTTAATAATTCCGGTGGGGGCTGGCGGTTCGCATGATCGCAATGCCCGGGTGTTTACAAGCGTAATTCCCCAATTTCTGGGTAATGCCGTTATTGTTAAGTTGATGCCTGGCGCGTCGGGTCAAGTTGGTACGGCTGCAGCGGCTAAAGCCAAGCCTGATGGATACACGTTGCTATTCACACACAATTACTTTGATCAGCTTCAAAAACATGTGAAAAAACTACCTTATGATACTGATAGGGACTTTATTACCGTCGGAAAGCTAAATTCCGGAAATTTTTCTTTCATCGTTATGGCAGATAGCCCGTTCAAATCCTGGGGCCAGCTGGTTGATCATGCAAAGAAAAATCCCGGCAAATTAAAATTTGCCCATTCGGGTCTCTGGGGAGCAGTGCATGCTCCTGCTCTGCAGCTTTTTACAGAAGCAGGTATTGCCGACAAGGTCAAAATGGTCTCGTATAAAGGTGGCGGCCCGGCCCTTCGGGGGTTTTTGGCTCGCGAGTGTGATTTCACAGCACAATTTAAGTCGACTATAAATGCTCAAGGGAAGAAAGTGAGGGTGCTTATCAGCGCCGGTACTCAAACAGCCTTTAAAGGTGCACCGACATTTAAGGATTTGGGTTATACCGCGGATATCGGCTTGATGCATCGAGTAATTATGGCCCCTCGCGGCATTCCTGCAGATCGTCTTGCCAAGCTTCGCGGCGCCCTTATAAAGGTGCAAGGATTTAAGACCTATAAAAAATTAATCAAAGCTATTGGCGAAATCACAGATTATGTCGATGGCCCGGAATATGAAAAACAGCGCCCGCTGCAGAGTAAGGCATATAAAGCTATGATTGCAGGCCTGAAAAAGAAATAGAGCTTTTTAAACTATAAATTGCAAATGGCGCCCCCGGCCTAGGGAGGCGCCATTTTTCTGTCATTGCCAGGATCACAAAACGACAGGGTTGAATTCAGCTTAATGCTTTTAGCCAATTTAAGACAACTTCTGGAATTACTTATATAGAAGGGAGAAATCATCTTCACTCATGTCGGCTTTGACGGCGTTTTTAATATAGCCAAGAGTACTCCGCCCAATGTTAACAGGCAGACCAAGGTTTTCGGCAATTTGTATTGCCATGCTGACGTCTTTGTTTAAGTTATGGATTCGAGAGCGGGCATCCCAGGTACCTGAAAGCACATGATCAGGGAACCGTCGTTCACTGGCATAGTTTCGTGCGTTTCCGGCATTGAAGACTTTTATCATATCTGACAACGGGATACCTGACTTTTCAGCCATCAGACCTGCCTCACAGACTACCATAAAATTTGTATGTACCACCATGTTGAAGATAAGTTTCATGGTGTGGCCCGTTCCGCTAGGTCCGAGGTAATAGAGTTGGGATGCAAATGCCTCGGCTATGCAACGGGTGCGATTGAAAGCGCGTTTGTCCCCCCCGATCATTAACTTCAATCTGCCTTGATCTGCACCAGACGCACCTCCTGTCATGCCTGCATCAAGGTACATGACTTTCTTGGCATTAGCACTGCGAGCGAGTTTTTTTGTCTCTAGAGGGTTGGAGGTGGTTAAGTCATAAATAACCAGTCCCCTTCGGGCTTTCGTTAAAATACCATGCCTACCTTTTAGCATGGATCCTATTTCTTTCGAACCTGGCACAACAAAAAAGATTATGGAACACCTGGGTGCCATTTCCAGGAGGCTGGTGGATGTTGCAATGTCATCAAACTTTTTCCGGGTTTCTTTTCTGATATCCCAGACAAGAACATTATGACCGGCCTTAGCAAGATTGCGGGTAATACCGCTTCCCATATTGCCTAGCCCTACAACGCCAACAGTTCTTTTTTTTGTTTTGTCTGTCATGATTTTTCCCGCTTTACATTGGCTGCCAGCTCCATCGCCTTGACAACCGCTGCCGCGTCTTCATCGTGATGTCCCTGCGCTACTGCAGAATAATAGGATTGAAGAGCGACATGATAAATAGGGGTTGGGACACGCAACTCATGTGCATGTTGT
>CAZSWX010000223.1:0-4593 GCA_964610865.1 uncultured Enterobacteriaceae bacterium | reverse complement strand
GCCTGACGACTTCTGTCCCGATGCCCTCTCTAGTCAGAATTTCCAGTAGTACCGAGTGCCTCGTCCTACCATCCAGAATATGGACCTTATGCGCCCCACCATGCAACGCGGCCAAGCAACACTCCACTTTTGGGATCATGCCTGCGCTGATTGTCCCGTCCCCAACCATTTCTTCAGCTTGGATAGAGGTGATCGTAGACATCAAATTTCCTTCTCTGTCTTTAATTCCGGGCACGTCGGTTAAAAAAATTAGCTTCTCCGCTCTTAGCGCTTCTGCTATTTTTCCAGCCACTAAATCCGCATTTATATTGTATGTCTCTCCCTGGAATCCGTACCCGATGGGAGCGATCACTGGTATCATGTCTTGTTCAGTCAGAGCTCGAATAACACTTGGGTTGACTCCAACTATTTCCCCTACGCTGCCTAGATCTCTTTTCCCTTCGGTCTCTAAACCTTCTCTTTCTAAGCGCATTTTACGCGCTGCTACCAATTCTCCGTCTTGCCCAGTCACACCTACCGCCAGGTTACCTTGACGGTTGATTAGACTGACGAGCTGCTTGTTGATCCTGTTAAGAACCATCTCAACCACCTCCATCGTCGGGGCATCGGTGATTCGCATACCTCGCAGAAAACTCGATTGTATCTTTAAACGTGCAAGCATACGTTCGATTTGTGGCCCGCCGCCATGCACCACGACAGGATACATACCCACGTATTTGAGGAGTACAACATCTTGCGCGAATGCTTGCCTAAGATCGTCCTCTTGCATCGCGTGCCCGCCATATTTTATAACGACAAACTTCCCGGAAAATCTGCGGATGAAAGGAAGCGCCTCCAATAACGTTTCGGCCTTCTGGTGCAAGTTTGACATAGACAATGACCCGTTTTGTGTCGGTTACCAGTAATGTTAGCCCAATCTGCAATCTGGGGCGCGCTGCGTCAATAGCAACCATCAGTTTTGTTTGTGTGGTTCTCTTTCTTTGCCTGAACACGATGGTAAAGTCACGGGCGGAGAGAAAGACGCGACAACACTCTTGTGACTGTTGATGACCAGCGCCTCCGTGAAGTTTCCCATCCTGTCAAATAATAATGAACCCTTATAGAAACAGCATCAA
Source organism: uncultured Enterobacteriaceae bacterium (assembly GCA_964610865.1). Lineage (GTDB taxonomy): Bacteria > Desulfobacterota > Binatia > Bin18 > Bin18 > Bin18. The sequence goes on along the minus strand of CAZSWX010000223.1, from coordinate 3,478 downwards.
AGAACCCTATATGTTAGTGACCATTCGAATCCGTTATATGACGGAAGAAACTCAACGGTAAGGAAATACCTATGACCACCTACACTCCCCCGTCACACTCCCCTCAAGAAAAAGAAGCTCAATTGCCGCCGACGCCTCTCGTGTTAGAGGGCTCAGCTGCGCTTCACCAAATGTTTCGCATCCGGTGGGAAAAATGGAAAGGAGTAGAGCAGTCCGAACAAAAAAAAATAATTGACGAAACCGTCAATCACTTCAGATTTATCGAAAGGCCCGGCCCGGAACAAAGCGCCCTCTTTTCTCTCGTTGGGCATAAGGGCGACCTCATGATCATTCATTTTCGTCACAGCTTCGATTCGCTCAGCGATGCAGAACTTCGCCTGTCGGCACTGCGGCTTAGCGATTTCTTAGATTGCACTACCTCGTATCTCTCCGTGGTAGAACTCGGTCTATATGAGGCTACCGTGGAACTATATGAGCGTCTTTTGAAACAAAACATCGAGCCGGGATCCGACAACTGGAAACTTGAAGTTGAGAAAACACTCAAGGTAAAACGCGAGGCCCTTGAAACTCGCATCTGGCCATCGATTCCTGAGCGTCGGTATTTGAGTTTTTATCCAATGGATAAGAAACGCGGCGAAAGCACTAACTGGTATAAAGTCCCCATAAAACAACGACAGCAGATGATGCGAGACCACGGACTAATCGGAAGACGGTATGCCGGTAAAGTAACACAAATAATTACAGGGTCCGTAGGTTTTGACGATTGGGAGTGGGGAGTCGACCTCTTTGCCGATGATCCTCTGGTTTTCAAGAAGCTAGTATACGAGATGCGATTTGACGAAGCGAGCGCGGCTTACGGACTCTTCGGTTCGTTCTATCTCGGTTTACGTTTTCACGCCGTTCAACTTCACAGCTTCCTCCAGGGACACATGCCTAAATTCCCAAGGTAGTGACTCAGGACTGCGCATCCACAGGCCTGTTTTTTTATCCGTATACCAGTACAATCTATCCTATGGAGTCAGCGGAAGTCGTCGTCATTGGGGCGGGCGTGATCGGTTGTGCAATCGCACACAGATTCGCAAAGTCTGGGCACAAAACCATTCTCATAGACCGCCAATCTCCGGGAAAAGAAGCTTCTGCCGCGGCGGCAGGTATCCTCGCGGTTGCGAGCGGTCTCTCGAAACGGGGCCCCATGTACCATCTAAAAAGGGCTAGCCAAGATCTATTTCCTAGCTTGGTAGAAGAAATAGAACTTGTCTCAGGCGTTGATGTCGAGTACCGCAAAGCCGGGCTGATTGCGCTTATCCGGAATGAGACCGAAGAGAAAATGTATCGGCGACTCTTCAAGCTGAGGCAAGAGCAAGGGCACGCCGTCCAATGGCTCTCAGACGCTGAGCTTCATCAACTCGAACCGGCCCTTGCTTGCGGCTTCCGAGGTGCAATTCATTTTCTTGATGATCACAGTCTGAATAACGGGAGACTGAGCGAGGCCTGGGCTCTCACCGCCGAGCGGAGCGGCGTCATCGTCAAATACAACACAACGGTAACAGACATCACACTGACGAACGGACGCATAGACTCAGTCCGTATCGGCGCCTCATGGGTCCAAGTTGGTACCATCATTATAGCCGGCGGCAGTTGGTCGCCGAACATCGGAAGGTTGTTTAAGCTCAACATTCCGATCGTACCCGCAAAAGGCCAGATGTTGGCCGTGCGAGCCGACATGATACGCCATGTCATACACAGTGGTGACCATTACCTCGTACCCCGGAATAATGGTGAAGTTATCATCGGATCAACGGTAGAGTTCGGAGGTTACACCAAGGACGTTACGCTTTCGGGGGTCCACACCTTGACCGAAAGGGCACGGTCTATGGTTCCAGAAATTGCCGACGCGCCGCTCAGCAATTTCTGGGCAGGGTTACGCCCCTATCCAGCAACCGGCCGGCCTCTCCTCGGATGGGCGCCTGGATTCGAGAATCTCGTACTCGCTACAGGGCATCACCGCAATGGCATAGTGTTAGCACCTATTACGGGTAGACTAATACATGAATTAATTACGACCAACACGACTTCAATAGACTTGGCGCCATTTGCTGTGCCAGACACGCGGACGACCGGCGACGACTCCACAGATGTCACGACCTAACATAGCGTTGCTACGAAAATAAACCTATGCGATAAGGAAATTGCAACAACCGAAAAGGAGAGGACAACAAATGGATGAAGTAAAAATAAAAGTTTTAAAAAATGGCCCCTACGAGATAAAGGGAAGCGTAACCATCACGGATCAGAAACGGAACCCCTATAAAACTGACGACGATACGGTTTATTTGTGCCGCTGCGGCCTATCGGCCAACAAGCCCTTCTGTGACGGTGCCCATACATCATCCGGTTTCAAAGCGGACGAAACCGCGCAGTAACCGAGCAATTAGTTCATGCAACAGCAGGCCTCCTTCTAGTTGATACATTGCGGACCGAATTTCATCATTCCTAAGGAGATTCAGACGTTGGTGACCTCTGTTTCGACGTTACAAGATTTGCCGGGGCGCGCGCCAGCACCGTAACGGTGGACCATATCCCCGCGAATATCCGGAACGCCACGTCTAGACGCTCGCCCCTATTACAACCTAATTATGGCGAGCAGAAGGAAACCCAAAAATAGTCGGTAAGCAAAATGCGCATGATCAAATTCCTGGTCCCAAATCTCGGGCGCGAAGAAAGGAAATACGTCGGACAAAGAATTAACCAAGACAGCCTGCCCCTACTGGACGTGCCCATTTCTTGCCTCCTCCTAATTTTTCTCTTCCTTCAAGAGTGGTAGACTAGTAAAGAAGTTCTGACGAAAACGGAGAAGTTGTGCCTAAAACCGTCCCCCCCCTTCCACTATGTGTCGCCAAAGTCAATGAACTCGAGCCCGGAACGACCAAAAAATTTCTGATCGTCGTGGATGGTCTTGAAACCGAGTGTTTCCTCGTGAATTACGAAGGCAAATACTTCGCGTATATTAATCGCTGTTCTCACGTGCCCATGACTATGGATTGGATCGAAAATCAATTTATGACGGAAGACGGCCGCTACATAATGTGCGCAACCCATGGGGCCGCATTCGAACCCGCCACCGGAGAATGCATCTTCGGCCCACCGTGTGGCAAGTTCCTCGTTCCAATAAAACTGAAAGTGCTGAGGGGCAAAATATACGCGAGCCCACCTCAGGAAAGTGACAGAAACTAAAGGGCTTACCACCGAACACAATAAAGCCCGCTCTTCATTTCCTAAAAGTGAGCACCCTGGTTTCGTTGTCTCGGCACCGGTAAGTTAGATTTTACATCGGGGGATTTGATATCATTCCTTGAGAGGCAAGGTACCCCAAACACCGTCTCAGTCGCTCTGCGTAAAACGATCTCGCTAGATTTCCGCTTCTGATCCAAGACTATTCCCAATCGTCTCCGAAATGCGCGCGCAATAGCCGTTGCTT
>CAZSWX010000222.1:0-4596 GCA_964610865.1 uncultured Enterobacteriaceae bacterium | reverse complement strand
TTCTCATAGTGGGGGTCATTTACGACCGAGCGCATCACCGGCGAATAGATGGCTTTGGGGGTCTTGCTTCTGTTATGCCAGTGTACACTGGCATAATGGGTCTTGCTTTTTTTGCAGCAATGGGGTTGCCCGGGTTATCCGCTTTTATCTCTGAAATATTGTGCTTGTTAGGCGCTTGGCATTTGCATAAAATCCCAACCCTACTGGGCGCTCTGACTGTAATTTTAACCGCGAGCTATCTTCTTTGGACCATTCAGCAAATGTTTCTGGGCAAACCCCGGGATGATTACAAGGAGATGCATCTTAGCGAGATCAACGCGAGAGAGCTCTGCATGTTGGTTCCCCTAGGCGCTATAGTGATCATATTGGGCTTCTACCCGCATGCGGTGTTAGATCTGTTAGATACTTCACTCCAAAATTTGAACGAAGTCGTACTGTCCGCCAGTGTCAAGGAAAGTGACATGGCAGCAGTTGTGGGGCGTTAGCACGTCTTTAGAGATGGGAAGATAGCCATGAACCTTGGTAGCGTGGAAAGCTTGGTGTACCTTTATCCGGAAGGTGCTCTAGTCCTAACGATTTTAGGAATTTTCATCGGGGATCTTCTCATAAAGGACAAGGAACGACTTGCCAATCTCGCTCTGATCGGGGCGACGTTGGCGCTAGTGTTTACGTCTGGGTTGTCCGTTTTCGGACTTCGCATCGTAGAAGGATTGCAGGGATCCGCTGAGGGTTGGTTGTTCCATAGGATGATAGCCTTGGACAGTTTTGCTGTCTTCTTCAAGGTAATACTGTCGCTATCTTTGGTGGGAACAGTCTGGATGTCCATAGGCTCACGGGAGATAAAAGGACCTAATCAGGGCGAATATTATGGGATTTTGCTCGCCAGCGGACTGGGGATGTTTTTCATGTCCTCCGCTACCAACTTGTTAATAGCGTACCTGTCCCTTGAGTTTGTAAGTTTGACGTCCTACGTGCTGACAGGCTATCTCACACACAACAGGAGATCCGGCGAAGCGGCGCTGAAGTATCTTATTTACGGCGGGGTCGCTTCAGGAACGATGATTTATGGGATGAGTTGGGTCTTCGGGCTGACGGGTAGCCTCGACTATGCGCAGATCAATGTTGCGCTACTCCAACACTCACCTGACCAACTAACGCTGTTTATCGCACTTGTCCTGATGCTGGCAGGCTTTGCCTATAAAATTGCGGCGGTGCCTTTCCACATGTGGGCCCCCGACGTTTATCAGGGAGCGCCAATACCCGTAACGGCATTCCTCTCTGTTGGGTCAAAAGCTGCGGGGTTCGCGCTTCTGATGCGTTTTTTCTTTCCTGCACTATCCTTCAGCAGCGGAGAAGGGACGTGGAATTACGTCCCAGGAGTCGAATGGCCTCAGCTTATGCTCGTCCTTGCCATGATTACCATGACATTGGGAAACTTGGCCGCTCTCGGCCAAGATAATGTCAAGCGGCTATTGGCGTATTCTAGCATTGCGCATGCGGGATACATATTGATGGGTTTCGTCGTTCTTAGCGATGAAGGGCTAAGGGCGATGTTGTTTTACATAATTGTCTATTATCTGATGAATCTGGGAGCCTTTATCGTCGTCATGGTCGTAGCTAACAGTACAGGCCGTGACGACATGGGTACCTTTCGCGGAATGGCCTGGCGAGGAGGGGCTTTGCCGGCCGCAGCTATGGCTATTTTCCTGTTTTCTCTGACTGGTCTTCCTCAGTTGGCCGGGTTCATTGGTAAATTTTATTTGTTTGCGGCGGTTGTTAAGGCAGAATTTTACTGGCTAGCTGTGGTAGGGATTTTCAATAGCGTCATATCACTGTACTACTATGCGCGAATCGTTAAAACTATGTTCCTGGATGATCCAGATGAGGGAGAACCACAAGTAGTACTTGATGCCCACAATGGATCACTTTTGGCAGTGTTAAGTGTTGGTACCGTCATATTAGGGATTTATTGGGCACCAGTTTTCGATTTTGCCGATCGGTCGACGAAGTTTTTCCTCGGTAGCGGGTAAGTGCTTCAGGCAGTTTTATGCGGATTGTTAAGTACTTTCCGAATTGTTTGTCGGTGCGAGGAATGTTAGCCTGTGTCGGGAAGAACCAAGTGGTGCTTGTTTGAGACGCATAACGGTGTCGGGGCGTAGCGCAGCCTGGTAGCGCACCTGCTTTGGGAGCAGGGGGTCGGCCGTTCGAATCGGCTCGCCCCGATCAAATGCCGTTAGGACGTGCCAAAAGGAGCAAGCTGCCGCGAGGCATTTCCGACCGGAGATGCGCCAGTAGCTCAGATGGATAGAGCAACGGCCTTCTAAGCCGTGGGTCAGGGGTTCGAATCCCTTCTGGCGCGTATGGTGGGTGTAGCTCAGTTGGTAGAGCACTGGATTGTGGTTCCAGTGGCCGAGGGTTCAAGTCCCTTCACCCACCTTACTTAGAACTCCTTTTTTCTAAAGTCCTCCATCGGTTGTATGCGTGTCCCGTTGCCATGATTATAAATAGCAGTTATCTTGCCAATGGGCCGCTAGCTCAGTTGGCAGAGCAGCTGACTCTTAATCAGCGGGTCCGGAGTTCGAATCTCCGGCGGCCCAGAGTATTTTTAGATGTTGCGTGCGAGAGTGGCGAAATTGGCAGACGCGCTAGACTTAGGATCTAGTCCGCTAACCGCGGATGGGGGTTCAAGTCCCCCCTCTCGCAGACATCTGTGGCACGGAGCCGATAGTTAGTGGTGTTTGTAGACGGAATTAGGTGTTGTTGATGAATATTTCGATCGAAGATGTTAGCCCGGTACGTAAGAAAATATCCTTTGAAATACCCGAGGAAAGGGTTCATGGGGAGTTGGAAAAAGCCTATAGGAATTACCAGAAGCAAGTTCAGATACCTGGTTTTCGTGCAGGCAGGGTCCCGCGCCAAGTATTAGAAAATAGATTTCGCGAGCAAATTGAAGCTGAGGTGAGTTCGGCTCTGGTCGAAGAATCTCTTGCCCGGGCCGTGAAGGAAAACGCGCTCGCTGTTGTGACTAAACCCGAAATAATCACCGAGAAATTGGTGGTGGGACAGCCGTTCCGGTATGCGGCTACTGTTGAGACAAAACCGTCAATAAAAGACGTGGCCTACAAGGGCGTGGAAGTTGAAAAAGCCCTAGCTTCGGTAGAAGAGGAAGAAGTCGACGGGTCTATGGACCGACTTGCAGAATCATTCGCCCAGCTGCGTCCGATTGCGGACCGGGAGGTCGTTGCAGAATCCGACGTAGTCACGATGGACTATCGCGCAGAAAGAGACGGGCTGCCTTTGCCTGGCCTCGATGCCACGGCACAGGCTGTCGAGATGGGCAAGAAATCGCTTTTACCCGGCTTTGAGGAACAGATTATCGGGAGCAAAAAGGGGAGTACAGTTGAATTTTCATTGCCTTTGCCAGGACAAATTGGTGAAGAAGACTCCGAAAAGAAGAACGCGTCTTCGGCAGATTTCCGCGTAACCATAAGGGACATAGCGGCAAAGGAAGTTCCAGTTTTAGACGACGAGTTCGCAAAGGATCATGGAGAATGCGATACGCTTCTTGAACTACGGGCCAAAGTTCGATCTAACCTGGAAGAGATTGCCGAGCGAAAGGCCGAGGGCGAAATGCAACAAGAGGTTCTTTCCCAGGTTCTGAGGAGAAACCCTTTTGAGGTTCCCAATGGGCTAGTTCGCGAACAGGCGCAACAGTTGTTTGCCGAATCGGGCATGAGCGGCGGAAGGAATATCGCTTTCGACGATCCAACGATGCCCGAGGCTCTGAGAGACAGTTTTTCGCAAAGGGCAAAACGGCAAATTGAGACGACATTTTTGCTTGATACATTGGCGGGCGAATTGAGTTTGACGGTTTCACCTGAAGAATTGGATCAAAAGGTGGAAGAATTAGTCGGCCAAAATGGGCAGCATGGGGAAGAAATACGTAATTTTTACTCTGATCGTGATAATCGTGGAATGCTTGAAGGGAGAATGGTGCGCGAGAAGGCGCTTGACGAGATATTGGACAAGGCGAACGTGCGCCAAGGAAAGGAAAAATCAGACGTTGCCGGTCCGGGTGAAAGTGATTAAGATAACTCCTAAGGGACCGACCTCCTAACCCAAGGGGATAAGAGTTAGTCAAGCTGAATCGGGTTCTCGCAGCCTGAACGACAAGGGGGAAAGATGGTTGGGAATCTTAGCTAGATAGGCGTTTATGTTCGTGTCTAAAGTACGTTTATACTATCCGAGGAGTAGATATGCCTAGAAATGGAGAAGACCGTCCAGGCAACTTGGTTTGCTCATTTTGTGGAAAAAGTCAGGATGAAGTTCGAAAGCTGATTGCTGGACCGACGGTGTACATTTGTGACGAATGCATAGACCTTTGCAATGATATTATCGCGGAGGAGTGTGACCAAGAAGAGACGATGGCGGAAGCCTCCTCGGTCCCAAAACCCGCAGAGTTAAAGAAAGTTCTGGATCAGTACGTTATAGGTCAGGAACGCGCTAAAAAGATCCTATCAGTTGCTGTCCACAATCACTATAAACGCGTTGATTCTCAGCAGAACGCCAACGAGGTAGAGCTCCAAAAGTCAAATA
>CAZSWX010000221.1:0-4603 GCA_964610865.1 uncultured Enterobacteriaceae bacterium | reverse complement strand
TGTCCAATCTGCCCGCGTCATCCCCATTACTATGGTGTCCCAGAAACGGCCGTCGTAATACTGATCCGCAACGAGTTTACCTTCCCTCTTGAAACCGACTCTTTCGTACGCCCGTACGCCGCGAATGTTGTATTCGTACACATGAAGCATGACACGATTGAGCCCTATCTCAAGAAAGGTGTGTTCTAGCATCAAGCCCGCAGCGGCGCCGCCGTAGCCTTTTGCCCAAGCGGTCTTGTCTCCTACGATAACGAACAAATAAGCCGTTTTATGCTGCCGATTTATTTGATACAGCCCCGTTGCCCCGATCAAGTTTTCGGTCCGCCGTTCCACAATACCGCGAACAAGCTGGTGCTTCTCCGACGTCGTTCCTAAGGCCATTTCTTCTTTTCGAAGCAGCTGAACAGGTGCCGTTCGACCCGCAAGGGTCTTCGTTACCTCCGGGTCGCGAAACCATCTCGCAAATGACGTTTTGTCCGCATGCATGAGGCGTCGGAGTAACACCTTAGACTCCTGTGCACGATCTCTATCTTCCATCAGCATACACCACACTAAAAACTTAGCCGACTCGAGAGTATCATGGCGACGGAGGCAGCGATCTCAAACTCTACCCCCCAATGCCTTCTGTGGCATGGCTTGGAGTTTTCGAGTGCGTCCCATTTCCGGCGCATTCATCATCGTACCAGTCAAGATTGTCTTTTTCTCTTGCCGGGTGATAAAATATCCTTGATGAATACCTCCTTAAGCCGGCACACGACAATGCACGACGGGAAATGGCGGCTCCATGCGTTAAGGCGGCTCGGGCATTGATAAACGACACCAATGCGGGCCGCCTTCTCTTCGAGGCGGCTGGGTTCCACGTCCGCCTTCTTCGAAAATGACTGGCTTGCACGGTGAGCGCGATTCGCGGGGACAATAGAGGACACCGTGGCTAACACTACGAGATTATTTCAACAGATAGACCACTATCGCACGAAAGGCGGCATTACCGTCCATCGCGTTATAGACGATTTACCCGTCACGGATACGATAGAACCTTTACTCGATGGTTTGGACACCCAACGAGGGGCACTGTTCGCTTCGAGCTATGAATACCCAGGACGGTACACCCGTTGGGACATGGGTTTTCTCAATCCGCCCCTAGTCCTCGAATCTAAAGGGTTGAATTTTGAGGTATCAGCACTCAACGAACGCGGTATAATCCTTCTTCCTGCCATCGCTCCATTGATTCAAAACATTGAGGCGATCGCAACCATGGATATCTCACCAACCAAACTCAGCGGTTCTATTAGAGCTGCGGACCATCGATTTCCAGAAGAACAACGCAGCAAACAGCCCTCTATATTCTCTCTGCTGCGCGCTCTGGTGCAAATTTTTTTCAGCTCGTCCGAGCCGCATCTCGGAATGTACGGAGCTTTCGGTTACGACTTAGCATTCCAATTTGAACCTATCCAAATGTCACTCGGACGGTCCCCGGACCAACGGGAACTTCTGCTTTATCTCCCGGATGAACTGATAGTGGTCGATCATCGCCGAGAATGGGCGAGGCGAAGGCGCTACGATTTTGAAGTGGATGGCCGGTCTACGCACGGTATACCTCGGGAAGGTACTACTTACCCCTATCGAAGCAATACCTTGGTCAAGAAAGCCTGCGACCATCAGCCGGGCGAGTACGCGAAGCGCGTCGATTACGCGAAGCAGGCTTTCCGCACCGGCGACTTATTCGAGGTGGTGCCCGGCCAAACATTCTCTGAGGGGTGTGAGGCTTCCCCTTCCGAACTGTTTCGACGACTGCGAGAACGTAACCCATCTCCGTACGGCTTTCTCATCAATCTCGGACAAGAAGAATATCTAGTAGGGGCCTCGCCTGAAATGTACGTGCGCGTTGAGGGTTCAAGAGTCGAAACATGCCCCATTTCAGGAACTATCGCCCGGGGAACGGACGCTATCGCTGATGCTGACCAAATTTTAGAATTGCTGAGCTCCGAGAAAGACGAGTCCGAGCTGACAATGTGCACGGACGTCGACAGGAACGACAAATCGCGCATCTGCGTGCCTGGTAGCGTGCGGGTAATTGGCAGACGCCAAATAGAGATGTATTCGCGTCTCATTCACACCGTCGATCACGTTGAAGGGCATCTTCGAGATGAATATGATGCACTCGATGCCTTCCTGACCCATGCCTGGGCAGTCACTGTTACAGGCGCTCCCAAAGCAAAGGCCATGCAGTTCATCGAAAATCACGAAAAATCACCGCGTGAATGGTACGGAGGGGCCATTGGGCTAATCGGTTTCAACGGCAATCTAAACACCGGTCTGACCCTGCGCACTATACACTTGAAAAAGGGCGTCGCTAACGTGAGGGCGGGAGCAACCCTTCTGTACGACTCGGACCCTCAGGCCGAGGAACGAGAAACACACATTAAAGCTGCAGCGTTTCTGGATGCAATCCGGCGCCCGCAGGGCATGAACAAAACAACTGAACCTAGCCTTCCAAAGGTCGGGGCAGGGAAAAGGGTTCTACTCATCGATCACCAGGACTCTTTTGTGCACACGCTCGCCAATTATTTTCGGCAGACTGGCGCCGAGGTCACAACGCTTCGTATCGGCTTCACAGAAAATGAACTGGAACAATTTGATCCGGACCTTGTAGCCCTGTCCCCCGGTCCTGGCAGACCTGAGGATTTTAGAATGTCCCAGACCTTAGATATACTTAGAAAACACAACCTTCCAATCTTTGGTGTATGTCTCGGCCTCCAGGGCATAGTCGAGTACCTGGGAGGCAAACTCGCGTTGTTGCCGGAGCCGCGACACGGTAAACCATCTTCTATCCGGGTGGATGGCGGCCGTATCTTTGATGCCATGCCTGCCGAATTTACCGCGGCCCGTTATCACTCACTCTACGCACTCCGTGACGGTATGCCGAACGTGTTGGACGTTACCGCCGAGAGTGAGGACCATATTGTAATGGCGGTAGAGCACCGAGAACTACCTATTGCGGCTGTGCAGTTTCACCCGGAATCAATCCTCTCAATTCAGGACCAGTTAGGTCTACGATTAATCAACAACGTCGTCAAAACACTTGCGACAAAGTAAGAAGCGCGAAGATAGCGCCGCCCCATCCAGCACAGCGATCGCCTGTCAACGCGTGGCAATGGGCCGTTCGGTGACCCGTGTTGCCGAACTAGGCGAGCTCCACCTTAAATGTGTCTTGCAAACCTTTCGCATACGACACTTTTTGCGTTTTAAGCCGAATCATACGCAGGGCTTCGTACCCAAAAAAGGGCTCTTCGAAGGGATTCTTTGAGAGAAACAAGCCTTTTAGACGTTCCCACTCTCCCGTCCTAGGAACAATCTCTTGGGCCAGACCATAGAAAGTCGCGCGCTCAACTTGCATGCTTGGCACATCGCTGATGTCACGGTCGTCAACCACAACCGCAGCGCCGGGACGATGCAAGAGGTTGGAGTATTTTTCCGAACCCTCGAGCATAATGAGTACCAGATCAAAATCTTCCGTCTCCACAAACGCCCGAAGATGCGCGGTCAGAGAATCGACGCCAAGGGTAGTCAAGACACACACGTGTTGACCGCGGCACAATTCTTCAATTCTATTTCTTTGTTCCGAATCCACAATAACCCTCTCATTCATCCACCTTTAGAAAAAATGACTAAGTAGTGGTCCTCGCCGGCCTGCACCAACAACCTTTTCTTCAAAATCTCGTCCGGCGAGGAATATCCGCCTGGTCGCAAGTCACTGCACATATCGGCTTGTCGCGCTTTTGGCATTAATTTTTCCCGCTGTCTTCGGTATACTGTTCGGGCATACTAATCCATGCATCCGGTAGGTACGAGGGAGTGAGCAGTCTATGGCCATCAACAATTCCATCATTCGCGACATCAATGTCCGCCCAGTTCTGGTGCCAATGAGAAGACCCATTCTCACCGGCGGCGGAGCGCTGGAGGCGTGCCCTTTGGTGCTCGTCGACATGCAGACAACGGAAGGACTCACCGGTTCCACCTATGTGTTCTGTTATTCTCCTCTCATACTAAAGCCCATGGTCAGCCTCTTGGACGGTTTAGGCACTATGCTGGCAGGAGAGCAAGTCGTACCCCATGTATTATCTGAAAAACTGCAAAAGACATTTCGTCTCTTGGGTCCACAAGGCCTAGCAACTATGGCTGTCGCCGCGATCGACATGGCCGCATGGGACCTCTGCGCCAAGGCCGCGGGAATGCCGCTGGTGAAACTCCTTGGCGGGGACACGCAACCCATTCCCGCGTACAACAGCAACGGCCTAGGTATTATGGACGTCACTAGAGTCCGGAAAGAAGCGCAGGAGTTGGTCAACGCAGGATTTTACGCCATAAAGGTTCGCCTGGGTTATCCGGACGCCAGGACAGACGTTAAAATTGTACGCGCCATTCGTGAGGCCGTACCCGACAACGTTCGTATTATGTCCGATTATAACCAGGCCTTGTCGGTTCCAGAAGCTATACAACGAGTCGCGGCTCTCGACCAGGAAGGATTGTACTGGATAGAAGAACCGATAAGAGCCGATAACTACGAAGGGTATGCCCAGATCAAACAAACTTGCACGACACC
>CAZSWX010000220.1:0-4619 GCA_964610865.1 uncultured Enterobacteriaceae bacterium | reverse complement strand
AGGAAGCAAGTACTACACGACTTCAAAATAGGGGCCGTTGATGTGCTGGTTGCAACAGACGTAGCAGCGCGCGGCTTGGATGTAGAGGGAATTTCTCACGTTGTTAATTTTGATGTTCCAAACCGACCCGAGGATTACGTGCATAGAATCGGAAGGACGGCACGGGCCGAGGCAAAGGGTGATGCCATAACGTTAGCGTCTTCCGACGAAATTGAGGCGGTGCGCGCGATAGAATCCATGCTTGGTGAAGAAATAGAGCGCAAGATGATAAAAGGGTTCGAACCGACGCATTTCACTATTCGACGTTTCGGAAAGCCGGAAGCCTCGCGTGGGGCACGAATAGCGAGTGGTTCGATACGGCATTATAGCCCTGGAGGGCGCAAGCGAAAAAGCGCTTAGGTGCGCCGAAGGAAATACCGTACATTAGCTGACCCGAGCGAGGCAGAAGTACCTATCGACGTTTCGGTAAATAATTTAAGGCCTCAAAATTGACATGTCGCAAATATGCGAAAGTTCCTAGGCCTCTGCGCGATTAAGCTTATTGTTAGGGGCCGGATGTGGAGACACTTTCTGGCCCCTCCTCTCGGTGGGGGAACGTCTGACAACCGTCATTCGTTCGTCGCGAGAGGTTGAAGGCCACTATCTCGTGATCCAATTCAACTGCGTTCAACGAACTCTAGGACATTGCCTTCCGGGTCCTGAATCATGGCTATCCGCGTGCCGGGTCTAATCTCCGTCTCCGGAATCGTAAATTTGACGGCCTTGTTCGATAGGTCGGCGCATAGGTCCGTCAGGCCGGTTACGACGAAGGTTATATAGCCAATACCCAGACGTTTCCCGAAGCCATTTGGCGCTGCGGCTGGACTGGTTTTGGGGTCCATGAGTTTGATATCACTGGTGCCATGGCGGAATCTATGGATCGTTCCGAATGAGGTTGGCACTTCTTCTGTTTTGGGTAACCCTAAAATGTCCTGATAAAAATTTAGCATCGTTCGAATGTCTTTTACGAAGATGCCAACATCGATGGAATCTTTTGCCGCTTGTAACATCAGACCGCTCCTCCGTTATTTTGTGATAGGCAAAGTGCGACTTGGGATAAGCAGGTTGCCGCACGTATTACGAACTAACCTCGAGCGCCCTTCATGTCTATCAGTTCAACCTTGTACCCGTTTGGGTCCTCTACAAAGGCGATCACAGCACCGCCATGTGCCATCGGTCCGGGCTCTCGGACCACGTTGATACCCTTGGTTTTCATTTCTTCGCAAGTTTCATAGATGTCGTCGACTCCTATAGCTAGGTGCCCGAATGCGGTACCTTGGTCGTACGAGGATGTGCCCCAGTTATGAGTTAATTCTACGACGGTACTGCTTTTTTCATCCCCATAACCGACAAATGCTAGGGTGAATTCGCCGCCCGGGTAATCCTGTTTTCGAAGTAATCTCATACCTAGGCCTTCGCAATAGAACCTGAGAGACTCGTCGAGATCATTGACCCGAATCATAGTGTGTAGAAATTCCATTGGGACCCCTCCTTGTTGTTTAACGCTCTTTTTGAACAGAGGACCGAGGACAGGCTGCCTTCAGTTCTTCTGGTTGATAGCCTCGGCCTCCTTTGTACACGGTCTCCAGTTTGCGCAATTCTCGTACATCGCGCAATGGGTCGCCGTCAACGACGAGGAAGTCTGCATACCGGCCAGGCCGTACTGCACCAACGTCGTCTGCTCTACGCAGATAGGTGGCCGCAACAGAGGTGACTGACTTGATCGCATTTAGGCTGCCAATGGATTCGGATAGCAATTCTAATTCACGCAATAAGGCAAAACCGGGAGGTGGATATGCAATTGCCCCACAGTCCGTTCCTCCTACTATAGGTCCGCCAGAGTCATGAAGTAGACGGGTGGCCTCCTGGTGTTTTTCCAGAGCTTTCAGCCCGTCTTGAGGTTCGTAGAAGCCTGGGTGGATGTCCCAGGCTTGGGGATAGTTTGAAGAGGATTGGCATTTTGCTTGGGGACGTTGTCGGTCGAGTGCCATCGGAGGTATGTACGCCCTGTCTTCGTCCTCAAGGGCACTATCCATACCGAATTTTGCCGTCCACAGGAGATCCAGGGTAGTGCCCATGTACACTTGGTTGTCGGCCATAGCGTCAAACCACGATCGTGCGCTCGTAGACTGAAGGTCTGCTTCCTCCCAACCTCGGAGTGTTCGCGTCCAGAATATTTTCTCCATCATAGAGGCACCGGTACCGAATTTTCTGTTTGCTGGACAGAGGTCGTTGTAAGGGGAAATCCAGACGTGTTCGAGGCCGTCAATACCGGCTTTAATGACGTCTAGTGAGGCGGTATATCCTAGGTGAGCAGTGACGGGAACCCGTTTGTCCACGAAACGGATAATAGACTTCGCAGTATCAGGGGGCAGCGTGAAGTAGAGCTTGATGCCATCGACCTGAGCTTTGAGTAGCGAGTTTATTGTGTCAGGAACTGCTTCAATCCCAGGGACGGTATGAACCATTTCGGCGAAATCGCCGGCGCTCGGAAAGCTAGGATCTGGACCGTCAAGGAGTGGGCCGCAGATCAAAAGACGGGGGCCTATTTTCTTTTCCGAATTTAAATCTGCCCGGTTTTGCAAAACTTTGCTTAGTTTTCCACCGACGTCTCTTGCGGTAGTTACTCCCGCAGCGAGAAAGAGCGGAAAGCATTCGGAATCCATCAGGGTCGTGTGGACGTGCGTATCGATCAGACCGGGTAGTACTGTTTTCCCTTGCAAATTTTCTACGGTGGCATTGGGTGGAACTGGCGCCGCATCAGACTGTACCTCGCTGATGCGGTCGTCCTTAACGATTATGGTCATTTCGGGTTCGACGGTGTTTGCAACGCCGTCGATGAGCCGAGCATTTTTAAAAACTCGTGTATATTTTGACATGCGTGTTCCTCAGGAAATTCCCTTATAGGGTTGCTGACTTGACTGTCAAGGAACGGAGAATAGGGAATTCAGTGCAACGGGGACAACGCGGGCTTACGGTCGGTAGTCAAATATAGGGCCAGCGCGGCGTAAGATTGTCCCATTATTTTGTTGGTAAAAAATAAGTAAAGATTGCTGCGCCGTTACGCAGACAAAGAGCTATTAAACGTCCACGGTGAGTACCTTTGGTGCACGGTCCATTATGAAACGGAACCGAGGTTGTACATCCTTGCCCATTAACGTGCGAATTGAAGCCTCGGTCTTTGCTATGTCTTGGATGGAAACTTGGAGTAGGGTACGCGTCGATGGGGCCAAGGTGGTCTCTTTGAGCGTTTTCGGGTTCATTTCGCCAAGACCTTTGAATCGTTGTACGTGGGCTTTCTGGGTATTGCCCCCTTCGCCGTTGAGCAGACGGTCTTTCGTGGCGTCATCCACTGCCCAGTGCACTTTGTTGCCGATTTCAATTTTATAGAGTGGTGGCTGTGCGATGAACACGCACCCGGCACTTATCAATTCCGGAAGATGCCGAAAGAAGAAAGTTAAGAGGAGGGTGCAGATATGGTGACCATCTGAGTCTGCGTCCATCAGTAGGCAAATCTTACGGTACCGGAGTTTCGAAATATCAAAAGATTTTCCTACGCCGCATCCAAGCGCAGAGACAATGTCGTTGAGCTCTTTGTTTGTTAGAACTTTGTTCAGAGGGGCTTGTTCGGTGTTAAGCACCTTCCCGCGCAGGGGGAGAATTGCCTGAAACGTCCGGTCACGACCTTGTTTTGCCGATCCGCCTGCTGAGTCCCCCTCGACGATAAAGATTTCTGATTTTGCCGGGCTTGTTGAGGAACAATCTGCGAGCTTTCCGGGAAGGTTCAGTCTATGCGAAACAGACCCCCTGCCTCGCACAGTCTCGAGCGCCGCGCGCGATGCGGTCCGGGCTCGGGCCGCAAGAATGACTCGTTGCACGATCGTTTCGGCTTGCGAACGATTATTGAGTAAGAAATTCTCTAGGGCCGTACGGACTAATGTGTCGACTTGGCCGGTGGTGTCGGGATTGCCCAGTTTTTCTTTAGTTTGTCCTTGGAACTGAGGTTCTTTGAGGTAGAGGCTAAGGATAGCGACGATACCTTCGCGGGTGTCCTCGGCTGTAATGGAAAGGCCCTTGGGCGTAGCATTGTTGACGTTTATATAATTGCGAATGGCCTTGACGACGGCGTTTTTCAACCCATTTTCGTGTGTGCCTCCGCCGGGTGTTGGTATCCCGTTGACAAATGAATGAAAGCTTTCCGTAGGAGCATCGGTCCATGTAAGGACGCATTCTAACGGTGGATGGTCCTCGCGTTCGAGATGAAATGCCTCCGGTACGAGGAGTTGTTTGTTGCCATTCACGACCAGTTTCTCAAGGAAAGCCGAAAGACCGTCCTCGTAGTGGAACTGGTGGTGTTGGTCCGACGTCTTGTCATGGAATACAAGTCTCAACCCTTTGTGAAGGTAGGCTTTGGCTTCCATCCGACTGGCGATAATTTCTGGTTGGAAAGCCGTGGATGGAAAGATATCGGGGTCGGGGCGGAAAGTGATGTGTGTCCCGCTCCGCCGCGCTTTGCCTATCTCTTTGAGCTTCGTAGTCGGTTTGCCGCGGGCGAATCGTTGTTCCCATTTGACACCGTC
>CAZSWX010000219.1:0-4640 GCA_964610865.1 uncultured Enterobacteriaceae bacterium | reverse complement strand
ATTATGTGGAAAGCAGGTCACTCATTAATCAAAGCAAAGATGAAGCAGACGGGCGCCCTGTTAGGAGGAGAAATGAGTGGACATATGTTCTTCGCCGATGAATACTTCGGCTATGACGATGGAATTTACGCATCTTGTCAGGTTTTGAAAATCATGAGCCAGACAGGGAAGGAACTCCATGAATTGTTAGAAGATCTGCCGTCAACGTTTATTACGCCCGAAATCCGCATTACATGCCCTGACGATTTAAAATTTGCTGTCGTAGAAAGGGTCCGCGTGCACTTTGGACGCCAGCACGAAGTGGTCAACGTCGATGGCGTACGTGTCAGGTTTCCGGACGGCTGGGGGCTCGTACGGGCTTCCAATACGCAGCCGGCTTTGGTTTTACGCGTCGAGGCCTCTTCTCGCGAGCGGCTCGGAATTTACAGGACGCTGGTAGAAAGTAGCGTCGCCGACGCTATGCTAACACATGGAATTTCGCCGGAGAGTAGCCCTGAACGATAACATATTTCGGCTTTTGGCATCGGGCATTATACCTCCGGACGATCTTCTCGATCGCACACAACCCGGCCTATCCATCAGCTCTTCAAAATTTGACTTAGCTTACGTACATCCTTCGCCAATTTGTACTGTTGCCGCCCAATTCTTCCCGCAAAAAGGAAAATGCCAATCCACACAACACTAAATGCTACGAATAGGTACGATAGACAAGACATGGTACTTCCCTCTCTCAATCTTTCGTGATGACATGCCGTTGAAGGCTATGCACCGCATCTCGAATTTCAAGGCTGTAGAATCTTAGCCACAGAAACCACGAAAACAAGCATGCAAAGGCCATTGCACATACCAATAATGTAACCGCCATTTCCGGTGCCATCTGCTCGACCCTGGGATGAATACCCCGCCACAAACGGATAGCCATATAGATAATTGGTATGTCAATCACGCCGATAATTCCAAGAACGGCCGCGTAACGAGCAACCGTCTCATTGTCTCCTGCTACGTTACGCAAGAGTACGTATGCTGCATAAATAAGCCACAACAAGAGCGTCATGGTAAGGCGAGGATCCCAGGTCCACCACACACCCCAAATTGGCCGTGCCCATATTGGTCCGGTCAACAACACAAAAGAGCAGAAAACCATGCCAACCTCAGCGGCAGCTCTAGCCAACAAGTCCGCCCGCCGGCTGCCCCGCCACAAAAAAATCGTACTGGAGGCCGCAACCACAAAGAAACCAAGGAAAGCCATCCAAGCCGATGGAACATGGAAGTAGAATATCCTCTGAACGGTACCTTGTACGCGCTCGCTTGGCACATAGAGGAACACCATGTAGAGCGCGGCTAACATTACTACAAACGTCGCCCAAGGTAGCAAGGTGCGTATCAACCACGTGTCTTCCATTGGCTTCATATTGCAACAACCCCAGGACAAAATGTCCTCATTCCCTCACGATAGCATCGAAGGTCAGCCATCCCGTAACGACAAAGATGACATCGAATGCCACTAATACTCGAAACCACGGCCCCGTCCAAATCTCCTGCACCAGCACCGCCCCTGTAACATTGACAACCGCGAGCAGCAACGGAACAAGCAAGGGGAGAAGCATGATTGGAAGGATAGCTTCTCCTGCACTTGTTCTGACCGCTATCGCTCCAAACGACGTGCCTAAGGCGGACAGTCCTACGATCCCGAGAAACAGTACCAAACCAAGAGACATCCAGCAGAACGAAAAGCCCAGACCTACTAGTACCAGCGTTATGGGTACAATGGTTATACCGACTAAACACAAGACACAGACGTTGCCAAGAAATTTTGCTAGATACAACGAACCCGCGTCAATAGGACTCAAAAGTAGGCCTGCCATACAGTTCCGCTCCTCCTCTATTTGGAACGCACGCGGGAAACTCAACATTCCCGAAAATAGTAAACTTATCCAAAGGAATGAGGCAACGATCTTCGGCTGGCCCAATTTCTCAACGTCCAACGCGAAAACAAACACCAAGACAATCAGCAGCGCAAGAACGAATGCCGAGGAAAGTCGTTCCTTCTTTCGAAGCTCTAATTGAAGGTCCTTCCACAAAATGACTAGCATAGTGGACCCTAACGCGTATGGGCGACGTAAATACCGACGAACTCTTCAGGCGACGGAAAAGGAGGAGAAGCCTCCCACACGATGTGTCCACGATGGAGAATCATTATACGACTACAGAGATCTCTGGTCTGAATAAAATCGTGCGAACTAAATATAACGGTTTTCCGCAACTCCTTAGCTTCTTTTAGTGTAGAGTGCAGAGCCAAAACTGCCCTTACATCGAGCCCTGCGTAAGGCTCATCTAACACCAGAAGATCCGGAGAATGGAGAGTGAGTCTAGCCAGGCTTAACCGGCGTTCCATACCCATAGAGAACTGCCTAACTGGCATAGC
Source organism: uncultured Enterobacteriaceae bacterium (assembly GCA_964610865.1). Lineage (GTDB taxonomy): Bacteria > Desulfobacterota > Binatia > Bin18 > Bin18 > Bin18. The sequence continues at coordinate 2,215 of CAZSWX010000219.1, read as the reverse complement.
CCTCCACTTCTCGAGGCCAGCTTTGCGAAGCGATTTATTGATTTTACTTTTGAGATTCTCTACTCGATACATCCGACCGTAAAAAGCCAGATTTTCTTCTGCGCTCAGGTCGGGGTACAAGAGTGTATCGTGGCCAAAAAAACCAACCCTCTGACGCATTTCAGGATCACCTGAATTCAAACCGAAAAGGTTCAAAGTGCCCGAGTTTGGGCGGAGTAGGGTTGCAAACAAACGAAGTAAGGTCGTTTTTCCGGCGCCGTTGGGACCGAAAACTCCGACAATCTCGGAGGCTCCTACGCAACACGAGACGTCTTTCAGTACCGAGGTCCACGCGAAATTTTTTTGCAGATTCTCTGCCTCAATGACCCATTCCTTCATATGGATTTATCCGTACGGGCACCATTGGGTTCGGCAGCTAACAAAAGTATCATAGGTGGTGGCGCAGCAAGTTAAGCCCCGCGATTAAAAAATAGCTGTTCGAAGGGTTCAGGAGACCGGAGGTCTGTTTTGTCGAGATTCCTCGTTTAAACTCGCAAGTGCCTCGCTAGCCCGTTTTTCATATTTGCGCCTGATAATTCCATAATCGCGCTCACTCAGTTTACCCATCTGTCTGTCGAATTCAGCCTCCTTTATGGCGGTGTAAGCCTCTCTCTTTTGCTTTTCCCAGCGTTCTACCCTCTTGCTTTTGGCAAGCACTGGATAGTGCGTGTTCTGCCGTGCCGATGTAAAAAACGGCGTCACTGTCAGCACTGCGGTTACCGCAATCAATATAAGGCCAAGCGCATACACTATAAAAGACATCTATTTTCTACCCATCATACGTCTCAAGTTCCTTGCGGACCGTATCTCCGTATGGGTCGACATCTTTTTCCCGGGAAATGGCCGGATTTATCGTTGCGTCTGAATCCGGTTTCCACCGTCGGATCACTGCCACAATTCCCAACACCCCCATGAAAACGACTACAAATGGCATTGTCCACGCCACCAGATTAAATCCCGTTGTGGTAGGCGAAGAAAGGACCTTCTCTCCGTACTTCGTCACGAACGACTTCAAGATCTGTTCTCTAGTGGAACCTGCTTTGATCTGCTCTGCGATTTGTTCTTTCGCAGGAATGGCAAACCCACACTGCAGATGGTTGCAACTGTGCACCGTCAAGCCACAGCTGCACTGGCAGGTCAATGCACCTTCCAGCGCCTGATTCGTCAGCGTACGCGGCCAAGCCATCGAAGCACCTAGGTGTAAAACCAGCCCCAAGACCAATATCGGTGAATACCTAATCAACGATGAGTTCTCCTTCTAACGACGAGCGCGGGCGCTCACGCGCGAAGGCCTGGCGTTCCGCCGGGCTTGGGGCCATAACCACACAAGTGCCGAGCATCAGCACAATTCCCCCTATCCAAATCCACGAGAGCAACGGATTAATAAAAACCTGGAAAGTGGCAAGATCCGAGGACGGATCGTAACTGCCGAGAACTAAATATAGGTCCTCAATCAAGGTAGCCCGAATATCGACTTCGGTCGTCGGTTGATTTTGCTTTTTGTAAAATCGCTTCTCGGGCTTCATAATCGCTATTTTTTCGCCCTTGATACTCACATCTACCAACGCGATCGTCGAGCTTATATGAGGGTCGTCATGTTCTGTAATCCCCAAGTAAAGTAATTCGTACCGCCCAACTCCAAAAGACTGGCCCTTATTAACCGTGATCTGTTCTTCGACCGTGAAGAACGAACCAGCCACCCCAAAAAAAATCAACACCACCCCCAGATGTACTAGGTACCCGCCATAGCGTCTCGGATTTTTGCTGACCAGTTGTTTAAGTGCGCGGGGTGAATTCTCACCCAGTATGGCCTGCCGGGCACGTGTCCCACGGTAAAATTCCCCTACGATTCCTGCAAAAACAAAGCCCACCAGAGAAAAAATAAGCACCGCATAATAGTTCTGGTAGCCCAACAGGAAGAGGGCACAACCAAACCCTACCCCGATCAATAGAGGCATCGAGAACTGTCTTTTCAGGCTTTCTGCATTGGCTCTTCGCCAGGCTATGATGGGTCCGATTCCAGTTAGCAACAACAACATTACACCTAATGGTCCGTTAACCTGGTTAAAGAAGGGAGGACCTACCGTTATTTTGACACCCCTGACCCATTCAGAGAGGATGGGAAATATAGTGCCCCAAAACGTCGCGAAGGCCAGACCCACCAATACTAAATTGT
>CAZSWX010000218.1:0-4648 GCA_964610865.1 uncultured Enterobacteriaceae bacterium | reverse complement strand
GATACCTTCACCACCCTGCTTCACAGCCCTGCCGTGCGGCACACCAGTTTATGCTCGAAAACAGTATCGACTTCGACACCGAGCTCATCGATATTACCACAGACATTAACGAGAGGCCCGAATTTAGGGACAAATATAATCCCACGGGACAGGTCCCTATTCTCTTGGATGGAGACTTCGTTGTATGGGAAAGCGCCGCCATCGCGTTCTATATAAACGATAAGTTTGGGTGTCCGGATCACTGGTTCGGGCGCGATACCCAACAACGAGCGCACATTCAACAGTTCTTGCAATGGTATGCCTACACTCTTCGGCTTGGTGGAGGGGTATTCCATTGGACCATCTTCGCTCCGATGATCTACGGGGAGGACAAGGATTTTTCTGCGGAGATAAAGAAGGGCCGTTATCTTCTGTACGAATCATTGGACCTTTTGGAAAAATATTGGCTCAAAGACCGCAAATTTCTTTGCGGTGATGAAGTCAGCTATGCAGACCTCACCGCGTATCAGGATTTGGTTTCCCATGACGCTGGCAAGACCATACCCGACACAGTATGGAACACGCATCCCCATGTAAAAGCGTGGTTTCGGAAGATGGCACTGCGGCCACATGCACGAACCGTGACCGCTTGGCAGTATGAAAACGTTGCAAAAATACTCAACGAGGGAGTCAAATTTCATTTCCAACGTAAGACGGCGGTCCTGAAAGGAACCGAGGTTTTTAGTGGTCACAACCACGGAATAGTCTACGCTGGACAGGATGATAGTTACCTGACGGAGGAACCTGGTCAAATGAAAGGTAGGGGAACCAGCTAAAATCAGCGCCAAAGCCCTTTCCGGCGGATCACCTGACATTATCAAGGCGTGCGTGCGTATACTGCCCGCCGAGTCGAAATATCTTGCGAGCAGTCGCTTATGCCTGCTAGAAGTACCCCATGTATGCGTCCGGTATTATCGTTGTGTTAGTAGCTGTTTGTCTTGCGGCCTGCGGATCAGAAGCACCGAATCAGGATATCCAAGCCGAAAACAACAAAGAGTCCTCGACAGGCCAATTGAGTACAAACGGCACGACTACAAGTGGCCGGAAAGACGAACGCCGCGGCGAAATTGCGAACCCGGTGGGGCCCGGCACGATAATACTCCCGAAAAATCGGGGGAATCCCGGAGATCCCGTTTATGAATACGGTGGCCACAAGGCCGTCAACGGAAACATCAGCCCATTCGGTCCGGACACCGATTGGGCGCGTCTAGGGGTTAATCCGTCGGGTTCGAACCCGCTAAAGAACTAAAAACAATTTATAACGGCGCCTCCTGAAAGGCCGTCGTTCTACCACGCAACAGACGCAGAAGGGGAACTTTCATGCCAGCCTCGTTCACAGGCGGATGCGCATGCGGGTCGGTACGGTACACTTGCCCTGCCAAACCAGTCTATATGGGCAACTGTCATTGCCGAGACTGTCAAAGGGCAACCGGCAGCGCCTATATCCCCGGGGTGATCGTCTCTGTAAGCGCCTTTTCTGTATCAGGCCAAGTCACCTGGTTCGAAAAGAAAGCGGACCGAGGCCCCACTATGCGCCGTGGCTACTGTCCATTCTGTGGTTCACCACTGATACTGATGAATGAGAGGACACCACATTTGAGGATTCCTTACGCCGGGAGCCTCGATGACCCGAGTTGGTTCGTCCCGGAGAAAGACATATACACCGCGAGCGCGCAACCCTGGGACTTGATAGACCCGCGTTTGCCTAAAACCCGTGGAATGCACGATTCTCTCGAGGACGGCGAAATATTTTAGGAGGCGACAACCAAGGAATTGCCCGGCCGGGGTTTCCAACTTTCTTCGTGTGGGTTAGTCCAACTCGTAGATGGTACCCTTCGCAGAACGAGTCGCCAGTTCCCCCACTTCGGTCACGAAGTAGCGTTGGCCATCGGCTGATTGGTTAATGACTTTTAATTCGAACTTGTGTGTTCCGATCTTCCTCCAGGTGCCTCCGCCAGTAACAGGTAACGCACTACCATCCGGCAGAAACCCTTGGCCCCTGACGGTAACCGCTCCAGTTTCACCCGCGGCATCGACCGGCGGCCCAAACGTCGTTGTGTATAGGATCGTACCGAAATCGCCCGCGTCGGCCTCAACATTCACGGCACCCCCGGCTTCACTCATCGTGAACGATGTGACTTTACCAGTATAATTCGCTATTTTTTTTCCTATCGTACCCATTTGTCCACTCCTTTCATTCGTTATTCGTCACCGGCTTCATTCGAGCTGCGCTCGGACAAAGTCCAGCAACCTAATAGTTTTTTCCCGGGCAGCGATTATGCTGCGTTATTCTCAAGCCGCATCTCGCTTTCGGATCGCTTTCAGCGTTAATCAAGTTCGTACACGGTACCCTTGGTCGACATGGTAGCCAGGTCGTATTCTTCGACGACCAAATGCCTGTCGCCATTCCCGAGGGAATTAATGACTTTTATCTCCCACTTATGTTGTCCGATGACATGCCAGGCACCACCGCCAGACCACGGAACGGTACTACCGTCAGGAAGAAAAATCTGACCATGTATTGATATTGGACCGGTCGTACCCTCTTCATCAATCGCTGGGCCGAAGGTGGTCGTGTACAATACAGTCCCAAATTCCTCGACTTCGTTTTCTACATTCACTGCGTTTCCACGTTCACTCACGGTCACCGACGTCACCTTGCCAATACCCTCCGCAAGTTTTTTTCCTATCTGGCCCATAATGATGCTCCTTTCTACGTATTCTTGGTTTCGACGGTCTTCCTCAAATATCGTTCGGTCTTCCGTTTATTTGCGTCCGACTGACTAACGAATCATTCACAAATGTCCCATAGTCACGCCGGCCTGAACAACCGACATCGGCACACCATATATGATATGCCGATGCGCTACCAGAAACTGCCTCTATCCATCTTTGCGAAATTTTGGTCGATTCTTTGCGGGTTCACCTCTCGCGGCAAGACACGTTCTCTTCCCCTCATTGATCCTCGATAACTGATGTGCCATGATTCGCCGATCGACGCCGCCGAGCATTTATGGCTTTCTCTCAGCGCCGGACACGAAGACGAAGAAAGGTACTAGCAGATGAGCGTAATAGGCAAAAGACAAGCGGACATTACCGGGAAAATCACCTCCGTCACCGTCACTTCAGAAGGGAACGCCGTTAATCTCGAGACGGACGTCGGTCCGCTAGGCACAGTAATGGCAACAGTAACCTTCGGTCCCCCAGTAGATTCGGCGGCGGAGACGGGACCTATTACGATTCACGGGCAGATATTTGGTCCAGAAGGGGAAGTGCGTGGGTTCGTGAGTGCAGGAACCTGGAGAAAAAGTGGTCACCACAAATGGGAAATCAAACATATTCCTCTCGCCACCGATGGCCAACGGATGTTCGTCGTCGATGACTTTGATCTCGCTACACGGTCGACCAACGGGGCCGTGTACGCATTAGATTAAAAGGCTCTGCTTTTTAGGTAACCCGCCCGCAAACGGCCTTCAAGGAGTAGCAAATGGCAACAGGCGCCTCTTCGGCGAACTTCGACGATCGGCACATCCGGTGGCAAACACTTGGCGATTTCAAGCACCTCTCGGTAATGGTCCTCGATATCGACGTCAGTAACAATATTGTTGACTTCTTGGTGAAATTTGAGCCGAATGAACAAATCTTCGTTCACCGTCATCTCGCACCAACAAACATCCTCGTAATCGACGGAGAACACGTCGTCTATGAAACTGCGGGAGCAGCGGTCAAGAACGTTCGCCAGACTGGAAAAGCTTGGAAAACGCCAAAAGGGGATGCGCACACCGAGGGCGGCGGACGCGCCGGTGCTATCGTACACTACAGTGTAAGAGGCGAGACTGACGCCCTCTTCGAAGTATTAAACGATGACCTCACGACCGCCGGAATCCTTCGGACATCGGACTTCACCGCCATACTCAAAGAACAGGGTCCAGCCGGCGAGTAGCCGCGTCTCCATCCCTTTTGCTTCCGTAATAAACGTTCCTAACGGGAAGGAACTCACTGTTTGACGCACTGCCTCCCGGTGATAAGCTCGTCCAGCACGCTGCCACACCAACTGACGACCAGGTGATGTAACTGCACCTTCACAAACTCATGGTACAAAAAAAGGAGCACGCCATGACACTGACTATAGAACCAATGGCGGAACCATTAGGGGCGTGGGTCGGGGGTTGGCAGCCGCAAAGAGAACTGTCTGCAGTCGAGCACGCCGCGATTCTTCGTGGACTACGCCAATACCAGGTGCTCGTTTTCCGCGGCCACGGACAACCGACAGATGTAGAACTATCTCAGTTTGCCCGAGGCTTCGGGCAACTTATCAAGGGTTCGGAATGGTTCGGGGACATCGGGGATCACGCGGAGATCCTCCCAGTCAATAACATCAAAGATAAAGACGGCGTACCGCTGGGGACTGGGGGCGCTGCCGCTCTGGAATGGCACACGGACTATTCATACGTCCCAACCGTCGGCAAAGAGAGTTTTCTCGAAGCAGTGGAATTACCAGAATCCGCCCCGCAGACGTGCTTTTGCAGCCAATACGTAGCATTGGAAACCCTACCGCGCGCGACGGTGAACTTGCTGCGGTCGATGACAGCCTTTCACAGCACACGGT
>CAZSWX010000217.1:0-4659 GCA_964610865.1 uncultured Enterobacteriaceae bacterium | reverse complement strand
AGTGATAATTCGGCGTGTTCCCTACAACGTGTGCACTTCATAGACCACCCGAGATAACGGACCGAATCTCTATACTATCGTCAGTGAGTACGCGCTCTTCCTCCGTCAGGAGCATGGCGTTCCGTATGACCATCACAGAGTCGGGGGCGAGGCCCAGTTTTTTTAACAGAACCTTCACTATCATACTGTTGGGAAACGTAAGGGTTTGATTTTGCGGGAGAAGTTTTACCTCCATTTTTTTGACGCTAGCATGCGGTGTTAGAGCCTACAAGAACCCCGACCCTTGACAGCTGGACAGACGACACCTAGTTTGCAGCAAGTGTTATTCGCGTATATGCCTACTGACACAATTCACGCTTAAGAGGCGGAGGACTAAACATGGCGGGAAAGGCCAAGACGGCACAGAAGGGGAAAGAGGCGGGTCCGGCAAAGAGAGATTGCCCGAGATGCGGCTCAGATAGTCGTGTCGTTCAGTTTGCGGGATTTGGTAAAAAGGGTTTTTACTGGGTCTGCGAAAAGAACGCGGAACATGCAGTGAAGACCAGATAATCGGGGGTGTTGATGCCCCGAGCAAAAAAAGCAAAAGCTAAGAAAGCGGAAGAGCCCGGATTATTCGAGGACGACGAGCGCTCGGAAGATGCGGACGAAGAAGAACTCCCTAAAGATGAGGCCGGCCGGATAAAGATAAAGAAGCGGTACGAAGAGCTTCTCGGCATCCGTGTGGCTAAATTAAGAGGGCGCGTTCTCAATCGGGAGCGCATAAACAAAACCATCGAGGGTGTATATTTCATTTGCATCGGGTGCGCGCGAATTTGCCACAGTCTGGACGAAGGCTTGACAGAGGACCCCGACAATATTGAAAACAAGTGTGACAGTTGCACCAATGTGTGAAGCTTCCGTTGGCGAGGGGTGGTCGGAGAATGTTGGCGACAACTCGGGCTATGTTTTAGCCGGAAGTCGTTTTTGGAAAGTCGTCAGGGAGTGGATCCGTGATGCGGATGCTTCTTCCTGTAGTCGGTTGACGAAATTCTATCACGTGAGCGTGCAAACATAGTCTGGGCGCCGAACTTCCACTTTCACCGTATAGCCTGTCCCCACTTATAGGAAAGCCGAGAAAGGACAGATGCGCGCGTATCTGATGACGCACGCCTGTTTTGATAATGATCCGAAGGGCGGACCTTTCTTCCTCTTTTGCAATGACCTTGTAGTGCGATACGGCCTCTTTCCCGTTGGGGAGGGAGACTAACTTCATCCGTCTTCCTTTTTTTCCGCTGGGCGCTAAATTGAATGCGAAGGTGCCCTCCCAGCCAAATCGGCCGAGGACCACTGCCCGGTATTCCTTGTAAATGCTTCGGTGGCGGAATTGTTTCCGAAGGCTTTGGTACGCAATTTTATTCTTCGCGGCCACCAATAAGCCAGAAGTTTCTGTGTCTAAGCGGTGAACGAGACCGGCCTCGCGCGGATGTTCGGCTGCTACGTCTGATTCGGGAGTGATAGCTACAAGATAATTGGCGACCGTTCGAGTGTCTGACAAGTACCTGGCTACTGTGGGAAGACCGCAGGGTTTTGATAGAACCAAACAGCTGTCGTCTTCATACAGAATGGGTAACTGAAGGGAGGGATTTGAGGATAGGTGTGTGGCGACTTCGGCGGTCACTTCTTGGCCCATCTCCAAGCGCTGACCCTTATCTGAATACCTTCCGTTGACACGAGCCTGGCGGGTACGGATAAGGTGGTGTACTTCGGTCCTAGACAACGAAGGAAGTTTTTGCTGCAAAAAACGATCCAGACGAGTCGACGACTCGTCTGGCTGCACGGTCCAATGTCGGTTACTTGATTTCAGTCATCCTCCTAAACAGCACGATTCGACTCGAGAGTGTGACCATAATAGGGCGATCTATCTGCTTGATTCGCGGTTGCTGGGGACAAACGTGATCGGGAAATTTCGTATACCCACGCCAAGTTCACTAATATGATGCATTTGTATTCGGTAACATTCGGAACGCCTATCCCGGGGCAAAAAAATCTGTTCGGCATGCCCTAAAAAAGAATAGCGGAAGTGTTGCTTAATGTGTTTTCATACCTACGCGTGAAACGTATAATAGAATCCGCGACAATCCAGCAATAGGGTCCCAAGCGTGCGGCGAATTTGTGAGATTGAAAGTGACCGAGATTTCCTCAAGAATTGTCCAGGCTTCATCATGACTGAGGTGCCGGTTGGTAGCGAATTTTAGCGTAGGGTATCATTGTTTCTAGGGATGGAGAAGTTGTTTCGAGGGTATCGCAGCCGAGAGAGTGCTGGGCTGGTAAACGTTTTGGGTAGCCGAGGAGGACGAACAAAGGCGCATAGTCGTGGGGCGAGACGGAATAGAGAATCTTTTCATTGAAAGAGATGGAAATTTATTACATTTAAGAAGGAGGGCCTATGGGATATTTGGAAGAAAAGGATGCAATCCGAGATTTGATGACTAGGTATTGTTTGTCTATCGATGCAGGCCGAAATGACGAATGGGTAGACTGTTTTACCGAGGATGGAACATTCAATAGTCCCATTCTTGGAAAATGGACCGGGCCCAAGAAATTGTTGGCCTTTACCGAACGATATAACGAATGGACCGGCGAAGCCCAACCACGGCATTGCGTGATGAATATTCTTATAGAAGTGAACGATGACGCGGCCACGGCGGAGAGCTATTTGTTGATGACTCACGCTGAGGGTGGCAAAACGGAACTGGTGATATCCGGTCGTTATGAGGATGAGATTCGAAAAGTAGATGGCCAGTGGCGTTTTTTGGAGCGGCGGGTATGCCCTGATACCTCACCGGCGGGCTAATCGTAGGTGTTAATTTAGAAAGTCGCGTCGACGGGGCATGTATGGTCGCCCAAATTTGAAGAAGAACACGGAAAAGAATGCTTACCGGGGCTCCAACTGGAGAGCCGGTGGTCGGTACCCTCGCTCAGGGAGGAAACCTACGGCGGTGGATTCGTCGAACCGCCTGAGACGAGGTAAACCTGTGGATTTGGCATAGAGGGAGTGGGAATGGAGAGAATGGATCGGAGGAAATGTCTGAGTTATCTACGTAGCCCTGTGCGAACGGGTAAGCTCGGTACGGTCCGCAAAGACGGTAGGCCCATCGTGTTACCCGTCTGGTACGATGTTACCGAAGAGACAATCGTTTGTATGATTGGGCCGGATTCAATGAAGGCACGGAATATCCGAAAAGATGATAGGGTAAGCCTCTGTGTGGATGATGATGTGACGCCCTTTTCCTATGTAGAGGTCCAGGGTCAGGCGATCCTTTCCGATGAACCGGCTGAGGTTTCATATTGGGCGAAGCGTATTGGAGGTCGTTATATGGGGGAAGAACTCGCCGAGGCGTATGGAAAAATTAACGGCAGTGAAGGTGAACTCGTTGTTACTATTAGGCCCACACATATACATGGTTATACAGACATCACGGGCCGGTATCCGCAACCTGCACAGGGCACATGAGTTCTAGCCGTATTCCATGTGGCAGCCCATTCGGTCGTGTCGGAAACATCGTTCTTATGAATATGACCGATAGTACCCGGCAATCTCGCTTCGAGTCGGACCTAAAGGAATTACGATGAAAGTTGGAATTTTTTGTATTCAACCCGATGTTACGGCCGATCCGGCGATCATTGCCCGTCATGTTGAAGGGCTTGGATTTGCTTCGTACTGGGTTCCGGATCACATCATCCTTCCTGTGAAATATGAGACCCGATATCCTGGTAATCCTGGGGACGGTCCTGATCCCGATTATTTGTGGAAAATGCCGGATCCGTTGATCGCCTTGATGCGTGCGGCAACGGCAACCACTAATCTAGAAATTGGAACGTCTGTTTTATTAGTGGGAGAACGTAATCCTTTGCATTTGGCAAAAGAAGTTGCCTCGCTCGACAGCTTCAGCAACGGTAGATTCCACTTCGGTATTGGTGCCGGCTGGAACAGAGAAGAATGCGATATTCTCGGCGTAGATTTTGATCATCGCTGGGGTCAGGTTCGTGAGGCAATAGCGGTCATGCGGACCTGCTGGATTGACGATGAGTCCGAATATCACGGTAAGTATTACGATTTTCCGGCGGTGAAATGTTTCCCGAAACCGACACAGCGGCCCCATCCGCCGGTCTATTTACCGAGCATCATGTTCGATGGTCATTGGTCGAAGAGGGTCTTCAAACGCATAGTCGAATGGGGGGACGGTTGGCTCCCAGTGGTAGAGAATATAGGGCAGGTCGTCGCAGGAATGAATCAGATAAAAGAGCTTGCCGCCTCCGCCGGCCGTGAAGACAAACAAGTACACGTGAATGTTCTGGGTGGAGAAGGGCAATGGCGCTCGCGCAGGGAGATCGAGGCTTTTCTCGATATAGGAGTCGAACAAGTGACAATATGGTTGACGACAAAAACGACCGACGCTATGCGGCGGGAACTCGACGCTCTCGCATCGGATATTTTTGACTCAGTCCCAGGGTGAAGTTGGCTCGAGGTAGATTCTTCTTGGTGGTTCGTAGGGTTGACCGCATGAATACGTCCGAGTGAATGGTATAACGGTGAGGATGACCGCTACATGTGGAACATTGCGGCAAATTGGGTGATTATCGTGGACATCTGCGGTTCGACCGATGCCCAAGGAAAGG
>CAZSWX010000216.1:0-4665 GCA_964610865.1 uncultured Enterobacteriaceae bacterium | reverse complement strand
ATTGTTTTTTCAAAAGCACAACTTCGACTCACCTCAAGTCTGGGCGGTCGGGTGTGGGTTCATCTCGAAACAGATCTTGGTAGGGACGCCGAGGCAGGAAGGCTGTTTGTACGGACAGTTTTGGGTGCGCGAGACCCTGTATTGGGAAACTTACCGGAAGAATGGCACGGGGATGTTCGGCTCCAGAGAGTGGACCTGAACAAGGTCGGCGAGTGGTTTGGGATAAAGGGACGGGAATTGAGCGTCGACTTCACCGGAAACTATAGTGGCGGCGCGGCCGTCCCGGTCCATGCTTCGGGAGTGGTGACTCTGCGAAACGGAAATTTTGCAGGATCTAAACTCGAAATGGCAAAAATTGCAATACACGATATCCGCTTAGGAACGGAGGAGAATGAAGAGTGGATTTGGACTTCCGCTGGTTCTTTGGAGCTATTTTTCGAAAATCTTGACAAGCGTTTGGCTTCTTTGACCTTCGCCGGGGCGATCGAAGAGGTACGAGGTTCTCTTGGCCGTCGAAGAGTACCCTTCCGTTTTTTCTCTGGAGATTTGCAAATCGAGGGAGGTGACCTAAGGGCCACAGGACTCGAAGGTTTGTATGGCCGTGGGGTTCAGGTAAACTCTCTAGATGTACATTGGCCCTCCATTTTTTCCTCCAATGGCGTAGAAGTGGAAGTCGAATTGGCTGCAGTCACGGAAGTTTCGGATTCTTTTCATGATCTTACAGGTTGGTCATCAAACGAAGAGATTGACCAGTTGAAAGATTACATAGAAATCGTTTCCGGGAAGGCCCAACTGACTTTAATTGGGCGTTTTGACACACGAAAGTATGAAAATTCGGTCTACCAGGCGAAGGTGGAATGGGAGGCTGGCAAGGCTCGGCTTACCCAGTCAGGTATTGGCGTAGACGGTATAAAGGGAACCATACAAATTGAGCCGGGAACCGTACGGTCTGAAGGTATTGAATTTCGCATTGGTGAAGGCACTGTCCAGCTGAATGGTTTCCTGGAATGGCCATTTTCCGGGCAATCGGACGGCGAATTGAGATTGTCTTTCGCCGGTGCGAATGCGGCTCCGCTGACGTCCATCTTGATGGACGGCGACCTGTTCTCAGACCACGGCGTGGTTACGGGTGATGTGTCTCTATTATTCGGCTCTGGACAAGGCGGCTTTACGTCGAATGGTCGGGTCTCGATCCGGAACGCTGCCTTGAACGTATTGCCATTTCTGGAACCGTTGGACATTCAATCAGGTCGTTTAAATTGGGAAGGGAAGGGCGGGAAGTTCACTATCGATGAAGCTGAATTTCCTGGCGGGAGCGTTGTTGGGACTGGCGACGTGGTCAGTTTTGAGCCCCTCGACATACGAGTTTTTGCCGAGTGCAAAATGCTAGACCTCGATGATAGCCTGTTGAAAGCGGGATTGCGAAAAGTTTCGGATAACACGGATGATAAGTCTAATATTCTCGTCGATTTTCGGTGTGGGAAAGTCAGCTACGAAACGTTCGAAGCGATGGACGTGGCCGTAACGGTTCACAAGCATGGGCGTCAAACCGACTTTGCCGTGCAAAGCTCGAGGACCTCAGGCGGGACAGTCACGGGAGAAGGTACCTTCTGGTTGGACTCGGACGCTCTTTCTCTCTGGCCTAAAATAGAGAACGTTGACGCCAAAACGTTTCTTTCGACTCTTGGCCATCCAACCGAGGCCATATCGGGAGAATTGAGTGCGTCTGGAAAACTAAAATTCGGCAAATGGCAATTCTGGGATCAACCTCAGAAATGGGATGGCTTCCTGGAGGTGGATATCCGTAACGGAATAACTCGAAAGTTACCGATACTGGTAAAACTGTGGACGGCGGTGAGTTTGCAAAGCATCCTGAATTTTTCTCTTCCCAATCCGGCCGCAGAAGGACTCCCTTTTTCCTCTTTGACCGGAAATTTGAATTTAGAGGGAGGGCTGCTTCAGACGCAGGATCTTTCTCTTACCGGAGACGCAGTGCGTCTTGATTCGCAAGGGCAGTTTAATCTCAGCAGACGGTCGGTGGATCTGCTAACGAATGTCATTCCCTTACATGGCATTACAAGTATAGTCCAAAGGGTGCCACTTGCGGGGAAGCTATTGGCCGACAGTACGGATTTGCTCACTACTCTGCCCTTCGAAGTGAGAGGACCGTTTGACGCGCCCGAAGTACGGCTGAAGCTACTCAAGAAGGTCGTTCCCTGAAGCCCACGGGCGCGGACTATAGAATATGCCGGGTGTCGCACGGCCTGAACAAAGAAAACGGGTACGCCGTAAATTCGCTACGAACCAGAAAAGAGACGCGGTGACGGACGTGGAATGCTTTAGAAATGAATGATCGATCGTATACTTTTCCCCTCGTGCATTAACCCAAAGGCCGTATTTATATTATCTAGAGGCATATTGTGCGTGATAAAATCATCAAGGGGGATCTCGCCGTCCATAGCTTTTTGAACGAACCATGGCAGTTCCGACCGACCCTTCACCCCGCCAAACGCGGTGCCCCGCCATACTCTCCCCGTCACCAGCATGAAAGGACGGGTGGCGATTTCCTTGCCGGAGCCGGCGACCCCGATAATAGTAGATTCTCCCCAGCCTTTGTGGCAGCACTCGAGGGCGGCACGCATCGTCTCAACGTTTCCGATACACTCGAATGAATAATCGACTCCTCCCTCAGTCATAGCGACGATCACATCTTGGAGTGGCGCCGAGCATTTGTGAGGGTTGACGAAATCCGTTGCTCCAAATTTCTTTGCCAGGTCAAATTTACCTGCGTTTAGGTCTATAGCGATGATCCTTTCCGCTTTGGCCATAACGGCCCCGACTATTACAGCGAGGCCGATACCCCCGAGCCCGAAAACAGCCACCGTGCTGCCTGGTTCTACCTTCGCAGTATTTATAACAGCTCCGATGCCAGTCGTTACTCCGCAACCTAACAGACAAACTTTTTCTAACGGAGCCTCTTTTTGTATTACGGCCGTACTTATTTCGGGTAAAATAATATACTCGCTAAACGTGCTGGTACCCATGTAATGGTAGATCGTTTTTCCACCCTTCGAAAATCGGCTTGTCTCGTCTGGCATTAGACCACGACCTTGTGTGGCCCGGATGGTCTGACACAAATTTGTCTTACCAGATTTAATATAAGGGCAGTTTGGGTCTTCTGGCGTATAGAGCGGGATGACGTGATCGCCTTCTTTTACGCTCCCCACTCCCTCGCCAACGTCAACGACGACGCCTCCGCCCTCGTGGCCGAGAATCGCCGGGAACACTCCTTCCGGGTCATCGCCTGAAAGCGTGAAGGCATCCGTGTGGCATACGCCCGTCGCCTTGAGCCGTACCAACACCTCTCCCCGACGGGGACCATCAATCTCTACTTCCTCAACTTCGAGTGGTTTGCCAGGTTCCCAGGCGATCGCTGCACGTGTTTTCATTCGTTCTCCATGGTATGCTCTAGAGGACCCCGTACCACAGGCTCTAGCGTGCCACAAGCTCATTGCGGTTTTGGTGTCCCGGATTTCTTGCTATGGTAGTTTCGTGAAAATAAATGTTTTGTTGGGCTGCGTAAATCGGCAGCCTGTAATTTGTTTGCGGGCAGGTCGTTTTTAGACAGACGAAATACTCGCTGAGAAATAATTATGGCTCGGCAGTTCAATATACCTAATTTCTATAAGAGCAAGGTCATTTCGCGGATCAAAAAATGTCGTCAGGTAGAGGACCCGCGCAAACAGGATGTTGTACCTACCGTGCTTGACTTTGGCCCGGTGCGCTTTGTTCTCGCGAGGCATTTTGGTTTTTGTTTCGGCGTTGAAAATGCGGTAGAAATTGCCTACCGCACGCTCTCTGAGAATTCCGGAAGACGGATTTTCTTTTTGAGCGAAATGATACACAATCCAGACGTTAATCGAGATTTGCAGGAACGTGGCGTTCGCTTCATTTTCTCGTCTTCCGGCGATCATTTGATCGAGTGGGACGAACTGAATGTAGAGGATATAGTTGTGGTACCCGCGTTTGGGGCGAGTGTCGAGGTTCAGGAGGCCTTGGCCGAACGCGGTCTTGACCCCTATACATACAACACTACGTGTCCTTTTGTTGAGAGAGTTTGGAAGCGAAGTGCTCAATTAGGGAACGGCGGATACACCGTAGTAGTTCATGGCAAGGCATCACATGAAGAGACTCGGGCAACATTTTCGCACAGCATACAGAACGCTCCGACAGTAGTCGTACGTAACTTGGAAGAAGCCCGTCTCTTAAGTGACATTATCCGGCAGGAAGTGCCCCCATCGGAGTTCTTTCTCCACTTTGGACATAAGTGCTCGGCCGGCTTTGACCCGCTCAAAGATCTCCAGCGATTGGGCGTCGTAAACCAGACGACAATGCTCGCGTCAGAAACACGCCAGGTCGCACAGTTTCTGAAGGATGCCTTGGCGGACCGGTACGGAGGAGACTTGTTGGATCGGACCTTTGCCGACACGTCTGACACGTTATGTTATGCTACGAATGAAAATCAGCATGCGACTTACGCTTTAATCGACCATGGGGCAGATCTCAGTTTAGTCGTCGGGGGATATAATTCGTCGAACACGTCCCATATAGTGGAGCTATGCGAAAAGGCCATGCCCACATACTTCATACAGGGAGAAAAGGACA
>CAZSWX010000215.1:0-4692 GCA_964610865.1 uncultured Enterobacteriaceae bacterium | reverse complement strand
CTGCTTTGGGCGTTGCGAGATATCTTAGGACTGACCGGTACCAAATTTGGTTGCGGTGTATCCGCGTGCGGAGCATGCACGGTGCACCTGGATGGAAAGCCCGTCCGGTCGTGCGTCATTCCCGTCGCAATTGCGAACGGAAAAACCATCACCACTATAGAAGGTCTATCAGAGAATGGTGAGCACCCTTTGCAGAAAGCGTGGGTCCGTCACCAAACCCCGCAATGCGGTTACTGTCAGACGGGCATGATTATGTCTGCGGCCGCATTGCTGAAAAACAAGCCAAACCCTTCAGACGAGGATATAAACGAAGCGATTACGAACATTTGCCGCTGCGGCACGTACACACGGATCCGAGCGGC
Organism: uncultured Enterobacteriaceae bacterium; assembly: GCA_964610865.1. Taxonomy (GTDB): domain Bacteria; phylum Desulfobacterota; class Binatia; order Bin18; family Bin18; genus Bin18. The sequence goes on along the minus strand of CAZSWX010000215.1, from coordinate 4,330 downwards.
CATTCATGACGCTGCTAAATCGCTGGTCTCGTAAGGACAACATCATGGGACAATCCTTCACGATAACTCGACGATCTTTCATTCTGCAGGCTGCCTGTGTCGGCGGTGGAATGCTGCTAGAAGTGCTGACCCCCAAAATTGCACGTTCCGTCGGCAACGCCGCAACGACACCAGCGCCACCGGAGGTGACAGCATGGATTTTGGTGCGCCCGGACGACACCGTCACTATTCGTGTGGCAAGAGTTGAAATGGGACAGGGAAGTTTTACCGGCCTGCCCATGTTGGTAGCCGAAGAGCTGGGTTGCGACTGGAACAAGGTGGTTGCGGAATACGCCTCTACCAGTGAGCACATAAAAAGAAATCGAATTTTCGGGACAATGCTAACCGGCGGGAGTCGGTCGATACGGGACAGTCACAATTACCTACGTGAGGCAGGCGCAGCGGCCCGAAACATGCTCATCGCCGCTGCGGCAAAGAAATGGCAAGTGCGCCCGGAGGAGTGTATTGCCGAACAAAGCATCATCACGCACCGACCCAGCGGGCGAACCGTAAGTTTCGGGGCCGTTGCAAGCGCCGCATCAAAACTCAGCATTCCCTCCAGTGTCGGCTTAAAAGATCCACGAAATTGGCAGGTTCTCGGCAGCCCCGTCCCTCGATTCGACGTGCCTGACAAAGTTACAGGCAAAACACAATTTGCTATAGACACGAAATTGCCGGGTATGGCGTATGCTGCAATTGCACACTGCCCCGTTTTCGGGGGTGTTTTAAAGAAGACGAACAATGACGCAATTGCCCAAATGCCCGGGGTTATAAAGATCGTCCCATTGGGGAATGCAGTCGCTGTAGTAGCAAAAGATAGTTGGTGGTACGCCCACCAAGCAATCCGCAAATTACCAATCGAATGGGATCTGGGAGAACATGCGAGTGTCAGCAGTGACACAATAAAAGATTTTCTTCGCGAAGGAATAGAACTCGCCCACGCCCCCGTTTCACGCAACGAAGGGGATACCGAAACAGCCTTTTCAGAGGCAACCACGTTGGTCGAGGCAGAATATTATGCCCCATACCTCGATCAAGCGACTATGGAACCCCAAAACTGCACGGTAATTTATACCCCGGAACGGGTAGATGTCTGGGCCCCAGCACAAAACAGCGAAGCAACAGCGGCAGTGACGGCTGAAACGGCGGAGGTCGCAATCGACAAAGTTGAAGTCCACAAGGTGCATCTTGGAGGCGGTTTCGGTCGACGAGGACTTTTTATAGAATTCGTAAAACAAGCTATAGAGATTGCAAAAACAATGCCGGGGACACCGGTCAAGCTCATCTGGTCTCGAGAAGAAGACGTTCAACATAGCCGGTATCGGCCGGTCGCGCTGGTCCGCATGAAGGCAGCACTCGACGATTCTGGGGTACCGACAGCTTGGTACGTCCGGCAGGCCGATCAATCGATTTTCAGCGAGATACGGCCGCACCTCATTCGAGATGGTGTAGACATTGTCAACGTACGAACGTTCGCCGACGCGCCATATGCATTTCCAAACATCCGGATGGAATATGCCATGAGAAATACCCATGTACCGCCAGGACCGTGGCGCGCGGTCGCCCACACTCACAACCCCTTTTTTCGGGAATGTTTCATGGACGAGCTGGCCGACGCCGCCGGCGAGGACCCCTACCGATTTCGGCGTGACCTTCTATCGGAGTCGCCTAAGGATTTAGCCATCCTGGATGAAGTGGCTCAGGCCGCCGGGTGGGACGAGCCACTGGCACCAAACGTACACCACGGCATTGCTGTTCAGGACGCCTATGGGAGTTATACGGCCGCAGTCATTGAAGTTTCGGTGGACAACAAGGGCGCACTCACGATTCACCGGGTGGTCGTGGGCCTCGACTGCGGCTACATGGCGAATCCGGACTCCGTACGCGCTCAATTAGAAGGCAGCGTGGTCTACGGACTTACTGCGGCATTGTATGGCGAAATTACGATAAAGAACGGCAGGGTGGAACAATCCAACTTCCATGACTATCAGATGATGCGGATTGGGGAGATGCCATCCGTCGTAACCGTACTAAAACCAACCGGAGGCTTTTGGGGCGGCGCCGGAGAACCCGGCATTGCACCGCTCGCACCCGCCCTCTGTAACGCTATTTTTTCCGCAACGGGAAAGCGGATACGTTCGCTACCGTTGAAAAACCATCATCTACGAGATGCATAGGCTGTTCTCCAGACGGCTTGTTCTATTAGGCATGATCGGCTGGCTCATCTGGCCCCGCGGGTCGAGCCACAGCTTTGATGCTAACAACCGGCTGGCACCACTCATACGAAGCGCGACAGGTGGACACGAACCACAGCCTGGACGAGTAGTGCTTACCTTGCCCCCGTTGGCAGAAAGTGGGCATTCCATACCACTCAAAGTTCACATGGAAGCGCTGCCTACGCCACACTCCTACGTGAAAGAAATGCATCTATTCGCCGAAAGGAACCCTAAACCGACCATCGCTACATTTAAATTAGGGCCTGATGCTGGAAGGACAGAGATCCACACTCGTATACGGCTAGCCGGGACACAAGCAGTGACGGCTTTGGCGATACTCAATGATGGTTCCTCATGGATGACAACCGCCGAGGTTGTAGTCACTGCGGCCGCCTGTGTGGAGGCCCCGGAAGCGGCCTACTAACGCCATGGCAAACGCCCGTATAAAAGTGCCGGACAACTTAAAAAAGGGAGAGGTTTTTGAAGTCCGGGTGCTTATCCAGCACCCGATGGAAACCGGGTTTCGGTACAACAATGTCGGACAGAAAGTTCCCGAAAATATCGTCCGAAGCGTTTCGTGTCGGTATAACGGCCGTATAATATTCGAGGCTACACTCCATCCGGGGATTGCAGCGAATCCCTACTTCTCCTTCTTTACTACGGCCGTAATATCGGCACCAATCGAGCTGACATGGACCGACAATCAAGGAGTCATCTCCTCCCACAAGGTAAACGTCATTGTCACGGATTGACTATCATGATCTTCGAATCAGCGACGACATTCCGAGTATCCGCATTTTTATTGATCATCAGTTTCTGGGCGCCGACGCTCACAAGCGGACAATCGCAACCACCCGCCATCGCCAGTATGTGCGTCACCTGTCACGGAGAATCTGGCCATAACACAGGGCCCATACCTTCTCTACATTCCCTGAGTCCCAAAGAATTTGAAGATCGAATGCTAGGCTTTTCAACGCACTCTGCACCGGCCACCGTGATGAACGGCATAGCAAAGGCGCTGAGCGACGGAGAGATCCAATTTCTCAAAACTTTTTTTCGCCTTGACCGATAGCGCCTTCCGCAATACGGAGTTACCGTATATCCGTGCTTACCCGCAGACAATTCTTGAAACTCGCTAGCGTCCTTCCCGTGTCGCATTGGCCCTCATTAGGCCGGGCACGCATTTCCACGACTGTTGTAGTGGTTGGTGGAGGCTTCGGTGGCGCGACCTGCGCTAAATATCTACGAAAGCTTGATCCTAGTCTTCGGGTCGTATTGATCACCCCGCATTCCAGGTTTGTGACCTGTCCCTTTAGTAATGCCGCAATCATCGGGCTTCGACCCATAGGGTCTCTTACCCAAAACTATGCAAGCCTCACACGGAAGCACGGAGTAACAGTCATCCACGCCGAGGCGAAGGAATTAGACCCAATCCAGAACCGCGTCGTTCTCTCCAATGGCACCGTAGTGGCCTACGAGAAATTAGTGTTGTCCCCCGGAATCGATATCAATACCCAGGCTATCCGTGGTTACACCCGCGGAGCTAATCGGGTCTTCCCACATGCCTGGATTGCTGGTCAGGAGACCGAAGCGTTACGTACACGATTACACGCAATGAAAGACGGGGGCTTAGTCGTGATCAGCGTACCGCCAACGCCCTATCGGTGCCCTCCTGGGCCCTATGAGCGTGCGAGTCTGTTCGCGTACTACCTCAAACTGCATAAACCTAAGTCAAAGGTCTTGATACTGGATGCCAACAACACTTTTACGAAGGGCGACCTGTTTCTCGCGGCGTGGAAGGAACTCTACCCCGAGATGGTAGAATGGGTACCACTGTCGGAGGGCGGAGAAGTAATCGAGGTAGATGCTGCGAAGGGCGTCGTTAGAACGCACTTTGACGAATACAAACCGGCCTTAGGGAATATCATTCCACCACAAAACGCTTCGCAAATCGCTCGGGTCGCAGGACTAGACGCCGGTACCGGATGGTGCAGCGTGAACCCCGCCACCTTCGAGTCCTTAGTCCACAAGAGCGTCTACGTCATCGGGGATGCGGCGCTCGCGAATCCTATGCC
>CAZSWX010000214.1:0-4726 GCA_964610865.1 uncultured Enterobacteriaceae bacterium | reverse complement strand
TATCAGGCGGCAAATATGCGCCGGCTATATGACCAATATGCTGCTCTCCGTTTGCATAGGGCCACGCAACTCCGACAAGTATCTTACGCTTCTGTTTCATATAATATATCTCCGGCTAGAGTCTCGCTGTCCCGTTGACGACCCATTTCTTCCATGGTGGACCGAAAGCTAACACGTTTTTGCTAACTGTAAGAGCATGTCTTCTACTGCGAGGCGTGGATTAGCGTTCCGATCAAGGAGAAGGACAGTATCATGAACGAACATAAGAGCCGACAGGGCACGCCCAACACTCAGTTCTGTAAAGCCAATGGTTAGTGCTGGCAACCAACGGGAATATAAGGTCACACCTTCGCCTCCTACTAAACAATAACGCAAACGTTCTTGATACCAAGTGAGGACCAGCTCTAGTCGACGTCCATGCTGTAATTTGGTGTCGCCGTGTTTGTTCTTGGCGCGGCTTACGCGATCCGCGATTATCCACTCGGCAAACTCAGAAAGTCTCGTAAAGCTTGAGGATCCCAAATTACCCAGAAAGTTCGTTATGTACTCCAGTTCCTCCTCGAGGGTGGGGGCGTGGAGCTGCAGGGCTTTACCGATGCTGCCGCGCGCATACCGAGCAACTAAATTTACTGTTTCCGCGTCCAAGTCCGCCGAGTCCTTTATAATCGTCTCAATATGCTCTATTGAAAGGCCCAAGAAACGCACCTGCTGGCACCGAGATAAGAATGGCGCAGAAAACCCTGCCGCAGTCGTCGCAACAAGTAACAAAATAGAGTTCTCTGGCGGATCTTCGAGCACCTTCAGCAAAGCGCTCTGCGCCTGCAATGTCAAAGCATGTGCCTGGTCAATAATGACAACCTTGCTACTTGACCCGGTCGCTCTCATCCCCAAAAACCTCTGTGCCTCCCTGGCCTGGGCTACAACTAAACTCTTCGTGCCCGGCGACGGCGCTAAAATCATAAAGTTTGGATGCGCCCGGGCCTCAATCGACAAACAGCTATTACAAGAGAGACAACCTAACTTCTCTCGATCTTCACAGAGTAACGCATGGGCAAATGCAATGGCGGAGCAATATTTTCCGACTCCCTCTGGACCCGCAAATAGATAAGCATTACCGACCCTTTCTGTAGTGACAGCGTTACGCAACAGCGATATGGCGTCGTCCTGACCGCATATCTCGTGGAAAAGCATGATGCGTTCCGTGTCACGTTTATTGCGGGAATATGCTGGGCATCCGCTCCCGAAGAGCCTTGATAACCTGCCCATGCACCGCAGCTATAGTATCCGATCCGTTGATCACGCAGAACCGTTCCAGTTCCTCTTTGGCGATAGATAAAAATCCCGCGCGAACCCGTCGATGAAAGACTACGGATTCTGCCTCAAAGTTGTCCACACGTCCCTTTCCACGCCGACGAACCGCACGCTCCATACCGACCTCGGTAGGGAGATCCATTAGAAAAGTGATGGTGGGCCGACAGTTTCCGCAGACCAGTGCATTCAATCGCTGAACTTCAACCAAATCGACACCTCGCGCATAACCCTGGTAGGCCACAGTTGAATCCGCGTAGCGGTCACACAGGACAATGTTTCCTGCCGCCACATTCGGCAAAATAACGTCTCTAATATGCTGTGCTCGATCCGCAAGTAAAAGGAACAGTTCCGCCAAAGGAGCGACGTTCCTACCATCGTTACTAGGTTGCGAAGCGGTTTCCAGTATCGTGGCGCGGAGTGACTTACCAAGTTCGGTGCCACCGGGTTCTCTCGTCTCGACCACGTCTCTGTTCCCAGCCCGCAATCGTTCCGCCAGGAGTTTGATCTGCGTCGTCTTGCCAACGCCCTCCCCGCCCTCAAATGTGATGAACGCGCCTTCCACGTTTCGCCCTCTTTTCGCAGCCGGAACATAACCCAAAAATCACCCAACTTCCAATCCTACGGATCTCATGAGTTGTAACGCACTACTTCGACTGACCACCCCATCACGGATAAGATAGTCGAACACCAGCCTGCCATCCTCAAATCGGTCCTCGAAACAGACATTCGAAAGTCGTGACCCCGGCTCCGCAGCGATCTGCGTCAAGGCTAGGTCGTGGGTGGTCACCAAGCCGATCGCTCCGTGCCGCAGCAAGCCGTTGATAACGGCGTCGGCACCAATTCTGCGGTCATGGGAGTTAGTACCATGAAAAATTTCGTCCAACAGATACAGAAGAGGTAACGGCCCTGCAGCGAGGTCCATAAATCGGCGTATTCGTGTCACCTCGGCATAGAAGCGTGAGGTACCCTCGCCAAGCGAATCGCGGGTAGTAAGTGATGCCCCGAGCGACAACGGAGACACGCGCATGCTGCCTGCATGGACGGGAGCACCGGCAAACGCTAATACCACGTTCACACCGACTGTACGCAAAAGCGTACTTTTACCCGACATGTTAGATCCGCTCACGACTAGCCCTTGGCATTCGCGTCCGAGCCTAATGCTATTTCGGACGCACTTTTTATTGGGCAAGAGCGGATGCCCTATTTCTTCGGCCTCAAGCAGTCCCCCACGTCCGACCTCCCCGTCTTTTTCGACGATCTTAGGGAAGCCATCCTCAGGATGTTCGTAAGCATAGCCAGCTAGCGCGTTTATCGCCTCAAATTTTCCTACGACCGACCACCACCGTTCAATTGCCTCTCCTGCAACAAAGCGCCATCGCTCTAGGGCAAAGGCTACGTGAGTCGTGCTCAACAGAAGCGCGGCAATAGGTGCAAATATTTGGTTTCGCCCAGACTCGGATATACTGATGAGACGCTTAAAACGTGCAATTTGTACCGACGGTGCTACCCCCTCAACTTCCACCACGGTTTCCGCCCGAAGCATCGCTAGCCACGGACAAACGAACGATTCCTCTTCCACACAAACTAGGACTGTAGAAGCCTGCTCCATAACACGTATCATTCGGCTCGCATTGAGCAGGGTACGCCGCACGAATCCTCTCACTGCCAAATAAAACGCAATCTGGAACATCACGGATGCCGCGAACGGCGCCGGACCGAACCAGTCCAATCCCCATCCAATAAGCGTACAGACAGACGAAAAAGAGATCGTGGCACCCATGCACGTAAATAGACAATGTGAATAACGGCTGCGCGCCATGTTCTTTCGCACCCATTCCCAGGGAACTTCTTCTTTCTCGTTCGTTGCATCAATGCCCGCCAATTTCTCGCGCAGAGACACACGATATACTAGCTCTCGGACGGCAGCATTCCGGCCGGCCACTTCTTCTGGACTTGCCGGGGCCTTCAGCCAGTCTGCCAACACTTTTTGGCCGCCGGCAGTACTTGCGGTGCACAAAAGAGAAAAAAGCGAGTCCTTCCCAAATATGTTCAGGTCATCCGCGTACGGGTGCTCGTCATCTAGAAACTCGTCTCCGCGATGACACGCCTCAGTCCATCGACCATCGAGGCGATCGAGTGCAGTTTCATAATATTGGACACTCCGCTCTAGGACCGGACGCTGGCTTTTTAGGCGTTGGTGTAGCCAAACCAGTCCGCAGAAAACGAGACCTAAAGGCAACAGCCACGTCCAGGACAAAGTGCCCGGCCGAATGGCAAACCAGCCGATTCCGGAGGCTGCCATGACTACGAAAAGCCTGCCAATCCCGACAAGCTTTTCACGTTTGAGACAATCGGCGAGCGCCCGCTTCCGCTGGGCCATTCTTCGCATATATTCAACACGCGGATCGGCTGAGGTCTCAGCACCAAGACCGCCGCCCGCAGTGTAGCGATCACCGGAGGGCATAAAAACAAACTCTCCAAAAAGCTACTAGCGGTGGCGTTAAAAGATGCCGAAGTACCAACCAATAATCGCATTTCCGAAAAAGACGTAGCACAGCGCTCCTAACGCCAAAAACGGCCCAAACGGGATTCTCATTCTTAGGTCACTCCTATTAGCTATCATCATAACGATCCCTACGGCAGAACCCACCCCGGACCCTACCAAAAGCGTAAACGGGACAGATTTCCACCCTAGAAAGGCCCCGATCATAGCTAAGAGCCTCACATCGCCACGTCCCATACCCTCGGTTTTCGTCAGAAGCCAATACACCTTCCTCACAGAAGCCAAAATACCTGCGCCGAGTACGGCCCCGCCCACCGACTCCCAAATCCCAAGCTGCGGGGAAAACACGGCGAGACCGAGTCCGAGGATTACTCCGGGCAAGCTTATAACGTCCGGAATCACTTGGTGGTCGAAATCGATAAAAGCAACGACTAACAATCCGACGCTGAGAATAGAGTAGGTCAGGAACTCAAACCCCATGCCGTGTTCCGCAAAAAACGCCGTAATTAGGCAAGCCGTAATGAACTCTACGGCGGGGTACCGAGTCGAGATCGGCGTCCGGCACACGCGGCAGTGACCACCGATGATGGCGTACGATAGGATTGGGAGTTTATCCGTCCAGGGAAGAACGACCTTGCAGCTACGACAGTGGGAGCCCGGCGTAACAACCGATTCTCCCGACGGCAGACGAAGGATGCACACATTTGCGAAGCTTCCGAGGCCGGCACCAACAGCAAAGGCACACAGAATGGTCGACAAAAACTCCACGTAGGAAACTCCTGTAATATGGGTGTAGAACTTGACAAAACAAGGTGCGCCGAAAAATACCTCCGCCCGCGCGCCGACGAACCTACCCGCCGGTCTCGGCTAACATCTTTCACTCTTCACGGCTACGTCTAGCGATAGCTGTGT
>CAZSWX010000213.1:0-4745 GCA_964610865.1 uncultured Enterobacteriaceae bacterium | reverse complement strand
CGTACTTTCCAGTCTTCACATTGGCTCGAGGAAATCGGTACGCTTGAGGGTTCCCACTTTTTGCTAATGCATCAACAATGCGGCCGCCAGGATAACCGAGGCCAAGCATCTTAGCGGCTTTGTCAAACGCTTCTCCCGCAGCGTCATCACGTGTGCAACCGACCATTTGGTATCGCGCCCAATCGTGCGCTAGGTAGAGGCTGGTATGGCCCCCAGATGCGAGGAGACAGAGAAACGGAAACTCGACATCCCGTTCGATAAGCGCCCCAAGCAGATGGCCTTCTAGGTGATTTACTCCCACCAACGGTACCTTGTGGGCATAGGCTATTGCCTTCGCAAAAGATACGCCAACTAATAATGATCCAACGAGCCCCGGTCCCATAGTAACCGCAACGCCATTTATTGCATCGAGCTTGATGTCGGCAACGGACAAAGCTCTGTCGAGAACGGGCAATACGTTTCTTATATGCTGCCGGGACGCCAACTCCGGCACTATCCCTCCATAAGGGCGATGTACCTCGTCTTGCGATGAGATAATATTAGACAAAATCTCTCTCCCCCGCAGTACCGCGACGGCGGTGTCATCACACGAAGATTCAATACCCAGAATCAATCCAGGTAATGTCTCAGGTTCTGTCATCAAGACCCCTCGTTAGATAATCTCGCGAGACCACTGATCGCGCGCAAATTCTCCGGCACGGCATCTAAACATCGCTGATAATTGAGAGTGGCTCTATCGTACGCTGCTGTCTCCTCGTAGATCGCCCCCAACAAACATGCCGTCTCACCGAGCAAATGTACGCTGCTTTGACCTAATAACAAGTCTGTTTTTGTCAGGAACGTGAGGGCCTCATCCAGATTTCCCTGCAGGTATTTCAGACGCCCTAGATAAAAATATCCTAGCGGTTCTAAGGGAGTTATCTCTAATGCCTGTTCGAAAAGTAACCCAGCAGTGTGGTAGTCGCCCTCCGACTCGGCTTGTGTGCCGCGTTCCACAAAATAAGTTGCGACACGTCGAAGTGGCCAAACTTCAGGGAAATTGTGCATACCTTTTTCCTGATGCCTCGAAAAGAAGGTCTCATAATTTTTCGTTTCCGTCTCCAATCCGAGGCTAGTAACGTCAGGTGGCCGTCCCACTAATTGGCCTTCCGAATCAGGAACAATGCTCAAACAAATTGCAAATAGCAATAGGACAAAGAACAAATAGTCAAATCGGTGTTTCAAAATATTTTCCACCAGCTTTTCTGCTGGCCCCTTCTTTCTGGTGATTTGTCGCTAGGGCCAGAGAGCGTAACAGCCTCCTCTGCCCCGCCTTCTTCACGTTCCTTCTGATTCACTTGCTCCGTAGGATCTGTATCTTCGGCCCCAGCGGCCGGTACGGGTATGGCCAGCGTTTTGTATGGGGTCCGCAATCTTGGTTCGTGATATGGGCAGGGCAAGAAGGGTTCCTGGCCGTTGGGGAAGGCCGCCTCAAAAGAATTTGGGCACGCGCTCGAAGCTAACAATCCCGTTTGCGAGTCCACCGATACCAGTTTCATTCCTGGCGGAACCAAAAACCGGTTAGGCAGCTTTCCTTTGGTCGCCCTCTTCATAAATTCAGTCCAGATGGGTAAAGCCGCCTGACCGCCCGAAAGTTCAAGCGGAGAGCGCGCATCAAAACCCACCCAGACGACCGTAAGCAAATCAGGAGTAAAACCTACAAACCAAGCGTCTCCGTAATCGTTAGTTGTACCGGTCTTCCCTGCCGCCGGCAGGCGGAAGCCCTTTCGCCGCGCGCCCGCGCCGGTCCCATTCTGCATGACTCCTTGAAGCAGGTGCGTAATCGCATACGCGTCGTCGGGATGGACTCTAGCGTCAATCGAAGTCTCCTGACTTTGAATTACTTTTCCGGTGCGACTAGTTATCCATTTCACGGTGGTCGTTGGAGCATAGAATCCGTTGTTCGCGAGAGTGCTGTAGGCCGTCGCCACTTCATAGGGAGTTACCTCGAGCGCCCCTAGTGCAAGAGAAGGATAGGCAGGAAGAGCGCTCGTGAATCCTAGGCGTGCAGCAATCTGCCGGGTGGAATCTAATCCCACTTCCTGCGCTAAGCGCGCCGTAGCTGCATTCAGGGATCTACCGAGCGCTTCGCGTAAGGTAACCATCCCGCGATATTTATTCTTGTAGTTGCGGGGGCTCCATTCCTTGTCTTCGTAGAACCAGGTAAACGGCGCGTCATTAATCAAGGTAGTGGGTAAAAACCATCCATCCCGTTGTTGCCTCTCCCTTTCAAGTGCGGCAAGAAACACTACAGGCTTGAAGACAGAGCCTGGTTGCCGGTGCGCTTGGACGGCCCGGTTAAATTGCGAAACGCCGTAGTTTCTACCCCCAACTAACGCCAAGATATGGCCAGTTTGGGGTTGCATCGCAATAATACAAGCCTGCAACGCCTCACCCTTCTCATCCCGGCGGAGACCTGGATGCGCCTGCTCAAGCCTGTCCAATTCATCCCTTAGAACATCTTGCGCCGTCTCTTGGAGTCTCATATCCAACGTCGAAAAAATATTGAGTCCGGCCTTTGTCAGGACGCCCGAAGGGTATGTTTTTAGTAAGTCCTTTCTTAGTAGATCGACGAAGTAGGGCGCCTTGTTCCTTTCCAAAGGGATTTCACGCTTCTCCAGATTCTCAGCTTCCCCAAGCTACGCTTCGTCCTTTGTTATGGCCCCAATTTCCACCATCCTCCTCAATTCATGATTCCTTCTTCTCCTAGCACGATCTGGATGACGATTTGGTGCATATCTGTTCGGAGCTTTAATCATCCCTGCTAGGATGGCCATCTCACCCACAGTGAGATCCCTCGGCTCCTTTCCAAAATAGAACCTTGCCGCTTCCCACACGCCAAAAATACTCTTCGCCCCTCGCTGCCCCAAGTAAATCTCATTTAAATAATTTTCTAGAATCTGGAGCTTGGAGTAGTGTGCCTCAACGATCAGGGCCATGGCCACTTCAGTCAACTTTCTGCGCATAGTTCTTTCCTGCGTTAGAAAGAAGTTCTTTATCAATTGCTGGGTCAATGTGCTGCCACCCTGGACGGTTCGTCCTGCCGTTAAGTTCGCCCAGCCCGCCCCCATTATGCGCCAAAAATCTACACCACGATGCTCAAAGAACCTCTGGTCTTCGGCGGCCAGCAACGCCTTAATCAATAATGATGGTAATTCGTAAAGTTCAACGACTCGGCGTTCTTCCCATGCGTCTGCATATAAGCGAGTGATGACCTCTGGCTCAATTTCTATCGCGAGGATCTCGTCATCCTCATCTAATTCTCTTATTGCAACGATACGCCGTTCGGCTATGGATAAGGAGATTCTTTGCGCATTTCTCTCACGGCCGGGGTATCTTGATTCCCGGAGAAACAGCTGAATGGTGCCATGGTAAGGAGCTTCCCAGTAATCGCCCCTAGCTCGTACCGGCCCCTCCACGCTCCGGTAGTCCAAGCGTTGCAGATGGTTGAGCAGGTCCACATGGTCTATGTTCAAACCTGGGTAAAGAAGCAGCGGTCTCGCATAAATTTTCGATGCAACTTCCCACCGGTGGCTAGAGAATCTTTCGACCACCTCTTTTTCTAACCGCTGATAAAAACTCCAGCCAAGAACGGCCGACGTTGCCGACAATCCGAAAAATGTTAGGAGAACAAAACTCCAAAAAATACGATTGGTACTTACGAGAGTAGACATACCGGCTTCTTACCTTCACTATCATTCCGACACAGATAAAAACACATCTTCAAATAAATTAGCAAGTATCATACATAGGCGACCTAACCTCTGCCCTTACGTTCGGCCTGATCTTCGTTTTGCACCAACGTACCGCATGCGCAGATCATACAAAACCTGCTGTACCATCTGGCTTTCATCCGCATCAAGGTTACGGGATGTCTTCTCTTGCAACATCGCGAGTACATCAATCATCTGCTTAGCCGCTTCGATATCGATGTCCGTTTTGTGACCATCTGGAGACGGTACTTCTCCTAGATACATGAGCGCCTGCGTACTCAAGCCCAAAACAAAACTAGAAAATGTGAGCCCGCCACCATCGGGAATCTCCTCAGGGCATTCTCGCCGCCCTTCATCGCGTCCTTCGGAATCAAACTTATTCTCCGAGGTCGGATTTCCAGAGGACTGGGCGTGCCCTCGACCAACGCCGCGTTTTTCGTCACCCATACTGCCCTCCTTTAACTATTGTTTTTCTTTACCGCAGATTGCCGCAATACCACGCGGTTCCCTTGCGTTCTATTTATCCCGAAATCCCTGTAAAGCTTCCAAAACCCATTTCGGGCCCACTTCGTCAATGGAAATGTTCGGCTTTTCCGGATCCAGGGCCCTATATGCACGGTTTTTAATGTTAACAATGCGCCCGCCGATTGGTCTCCACTGTTCCGGGCTCGTTGGACCGAAAACCACAACTCCCTTCAAATTAACCATTCCCGCAAGGTGGCTGACTCCAGAATCATTACCCAAGTAACACTCGGCCAGTCGTAGAAGACTCACCACTTGAGAAATTTCCAGGGAAAACTCGACTTGCCCAAAATGACTCCAATGTTCTTCCTCTCTCTCTTCCGCAGGGCCGAGGACTATCAGCACTACCCGATCAGACTCATTAGTCCACCATTCGGCTACCGTCTCAAATCCCTCCGACCTCCACCTTTTATGCTGCCCTCCACTACCAGGATGTATGATTAGGATCTTCTTGTCGCCCCAGCCTTTACG
>CAZSWX010000212.1:0-4747 GCA_964610865.1 uncultured Enterobacteriaceae bacterium | reverse complement strand
ACAGTTCACACAGTCAAGTACTCCCCGACTTGACGTGTACGAAGGCCCGTAGGTTTCCCCTCCTTTTTCCTACGGGCCTTCTCATATTTAGACGCACTACTTGATTCCGAAAATTAGAAGGGAATGTCAGGCTTATCTGACCTCCTTTTCCTCCCCATTTGAAAGAGCAGCGACAACGAAAATAATGCAGAAAAGTACCATAGAAACGGGTTAGGAAGCCTAGAAGGAGGTATGGTGTTGTCAACCGAGCGCGTCGGGAACATTTATCCCTTGAAGGCACACTAACGCGAAAACGCGAATTGAAACCGGAGGAGCGTAGGGCGGCGCTACCCGTGGAGACTGCGCGGTATTCAATTGGTCCGAGAGTTTCCTCAATTGTTCTTTATGCTTCTTTAACAGGCGCGCGGCGCTTCTGTCGCATTATCCGTTCCGTATCGACAAAAACGGCGTGGCACATTTGAAAGATGCTCGTCGTAAAAGACACGGAGAGTGTCGCGCGGTTAGACTTCCACACCTGAGAACGACCGGAATCAATATCGAAACGAGCAACAACGGGATGGAAGCGCGCACTTGCGTTGAGACATTTTTGTCCATTCTGACGCCAGGAGAGGACCGGGCCCGATGTGCGCGGAAAGTCGGCAAACGGAGCCAAGGGGACAGATTCGCGGCTGGCACTTGTCTCGCCTTTTTACGGAGACATCATCTTCCCGTAATTGTGCGGTAACAACTTAGCATTAGACTAAGAGCAGTGAATCCTGACTGAGAGGGCAAGCCGGCAATCCGGAGGCGTTACGAGACGCCGAAAGCTCGAGGGGCGCACGGCGAGGAAAGTTACAAATGGATCAGGAGGAGAGAAAGAAAATGAGAAAAGTCAGAATAATACTCTGCATAGGGTATCTGGCCTCTGGGTTGCTCATGACACAGACCGCCGAGGCGAAGAACGTAGCAGCAGAGATATTGGATATCTTAAAAGCGAATGGACAAATCAGCGATCAGCAATACCGCGACTTAATGATCAAGGCGCAGGCTGAAGATGAAAAAGCGACTACGAACTCCGACCTCAGCCAGAAGGTCCGCACTCTCGAGAAAACTGTCAGCAAAAAACACTTCTTGGCTACTTATTGGAAAAGCGGCTTGCGGATGGAGTCCGCTGATGGCGATTTCAAACTGAAAATAGGCGGTCGTATTATGAACGACTGGGCGATCTACGGAACGGATGCCAACATCCGAGACCAACACGGCCAAATCGGGGATGGCACGGAGTTCCGCCGTGCCCGTATTTTCCTCGAGGGAAATGTGTACGGCAATATCAAATACAAAGCCCAATATGATTTTGCGGGTCGAGACGCCGACTTCAACGACATGTACCTGCAGATCAAGAAGGTTCCGCTTGTCGGGAAATTAACCGTAGGTCATTTTAAAGAGCCTTTCTCTTTACAGGAAATCACAAGCAGCAAATATCTAACTTTCATGGAACGATCGCTGTCTTACACGTTTTCCCAAGGGCGAAACACGGGATTGTCGTTCTCCAACGCCTTTCTCAACAAAAGAGCCACCTACGGCATCGGTGTCTTTCGGGAAACAGACGACTCAGGGAAGGGTTTCGGCGAGGAGAGCAGCTACAACGTCACCACGCGGTTCACCTTCCTGCCGTGGTACCTGCAAAAAGGGAAGCAACTACTCCACCTCGGACTTTCCTATAGTCACAAATTTAGGAACAGCCAGACCGCGCGATTCCGCACGCGTCCAGAGGCCCACCTTGGCCCACGGTTGGTCGACACCGGCAAGTTCGTCGCGGACGATATCAACTACATTAATCCGGAGATAGCACTCGTGTATGGGCCTGCTTCACTACAGTTCGAATGGAGCAGCGCCCTCGTCAATTCGGACGAAGCAGACGATCCACATTTCAACTCTTGGTACATTTCAGGGAGCTATTTTCTGACTGGGGAACATCGCGCGTACAACGCATCTGAAGGTGCATTCGGACGCATCAAACTCGACGACAATTTTGATAGCAGAGGCGGCTGGGGGGCACTGGAACTCGCCGCCCGGTATTCGACTATTGACCTCGACGACGGTCCCATTGACGGCGGTGAACTCGATAACATCACTGTCGGCTTAAACTGGTACCTCAACCCAAACGTACGGATCATGTTCAACTACGTGCACGCCGATATCGAGGATTCCGGCGAAGCGGATATATTCCAAACACGATTTCAGGTGGATTTTTAACTGTGCGGTAAAGGCAAAGTAACAATACCGTAACAATTAAACGTACATATGGAAGACCTTAATATGATGCTACAAAAAGCCCTTGCTGTTGCTGCCATTATGTCGGCAACTTCGCCAGCAACAGCACAAACCATCCAAGTCGATGCCGAACTGCCTAACTATGAAAAAGTAAGCGGTGTGTCAGGCAACCTTAACAGCATAGGTTCTGACACGTTGAATAACCTCATGACCCTGTGGGCAGAAGGATTCAAAAGGGTCTATCCTAACGTCAACATCCAGATCGAAGGAAAAGGTTCTAGTACGGCCCCACCGGCATTGATAGAGGCTACCGCACAATTGGGGCCTATGTCTCGTGCGATGAAAAATAAGGAACAAGATACTTTCGAGGAGAAATTTGGCTACAAGGCCACCCCCATTCGTACGTCGCTAGACTCGTTGGCCATATTTGTAAATAAAGACAACCCCATTGCCGGTATGGATATTCAGCAGATAGATTCTTTATTCTCAAAAAACCGAAAGTGCGGGGCTATCAATGGCGCCACAGTGTGGGGCGACGTAGGCCTGACCGGAGCATGGGCGACAGCCCCGATCAGTGTTTACGGCCGTAACTCCGCATCTGGCACCTACGGTTTCTTCAAGAAAAAGGCCCTATGTAAGGGAGATTATAAAGACACCGTCAAAGAACAACCAGGTTCTGCTTCCGTCGTTCAAGGCATCAGCGAAGATCGAAACGGCGCAGGGTACAGCGGTATTGGCTACACCACCTCCGGGGTGAGAGCGATCCCTTTGGTTAAAGAAGGAACCAACTACGTCGAAGCTACATACGATAACGTTGCTAGCGGGAAATATCCCCTCTCGCGTTTTCTGTATGTCTACATCAATAAAGAGCCAAATAATGCGCTGGATCCGCTCACAGCGGAATTTCTCAAGTTTGTTCTGAGCAAAGAGGGACAGCAGATTGTGGTAAAGGACGGTTATTACCCAATGTCGGCCAAACTCGTAAAAGTCGATAGAGCAGCGCTACAGTAATTTATGAATTTTCCGGCGCCTGCATTCTGTCGTTGCGGTCGCTAATTCAAAAAACCATGTCTAGGACATCTCAGCCGAAACCTCCGGAATCGTTGGCGCCGGTAGAGGATTCCGCTAAACAGAATGCTTCCCCTCTGGCTCTAGAAGAGAGTCAGTTACGCATTAGAAGAAAAAAAATAACAGACAAGGCTGCCGCAATGGTCATCACCGGCGGAGGCTTTGCAATTATCCTGAGCATTGCCGCAATACTCTGGGTAATTGTTGCGGAGACATATCCGCTTTGGAAATCGCCCAGCGCCGAATGGGTGGGTCCGCCGAGTCAGTTGAAAGAGCTCGCAAGCGCAACATCACGTACAGGAGTTCTGGCGCTCGGCATCGACGAATATCGCGAGATAGCATACACAATCACGGGCTCCGGGGTCGTTGACTTTCGCTCCTTGCCGGACCAGAGACCCCTGCAACGTCACGTTATACGGGCATTGCAAGGACACTCTATAACCTCAATTGATTATCAAAACCTTTCTCATTCCGCGGCAATAGGAACCGCGGCTGGGGTTGTAGTCCCAATCAAAATTTCGTTCCCCATAACCTACGAAGGGAAAACCCGCGTCAGCACGCCGCAGGTCATTGAGGGTACGCCCGTGGTCTTGGACCCCAACCGAGGAGCGATCACGGATTTGAGCTACCAATATTTCGACGATGAAGAAGAACAAATGACTGTTACAGGCGTGCTCGAAGAACGAACGCTTGTTTTCTTGCAGCAGAAAACGACAGCGTCCTTTTTGGGCGATCCTGAAACCTCACAAACCCGTATTGAGCTTCCTTCCGATTTAGGCGTGGGAGTGAGTGCCCTGGCCATGGATCCGGAACAACGTAACATATTTGTTGCTCTAAAGAATGGCGAAGTGCTCCATTGGGATATTCGGGAGCCTAATGCACCTCTAACCGTCAGCCAACTTCGAATGGCCGGTCGGCCTCCAGTGCGAGCAATGGAGTGGCTCATAGGGGGACGATCATTGGTCATGGGCGATGATTCTGGTGGCCTCAGTGTTTGGTTCCAGGTGCGCGACAAAGTTGACCCTGCCAAGCTACCTTTTCGCGAAATTCATATTATGCCCAAGCACCAAGCAGCTATTACTGCTATTTCAGCTTCACCCCGGAACAAAGGGTTCATTTCTGGAGACTCTCGCGGGATCATCCGTGTGAACTATTCAACAACAGAAACCGTAACCTTGTCCCTTACCACGACAGAAAGCCCTATCACCTACCTAGCCTATGCGCCCCGCACTGACGGAATGCTCGCACTGAATCAACAAGTGGTTCTATACAACTGGTACATCCACGACCCCCACCCCGAAATAACGTTGTCGTCATTGTTCAACAAAGTTTGGTACGAGGGCTATGAAGGTCCGGATCTCACATGGCAATCTAGCAGTGGCACTGATGATTTCGAGCCGAAGTTCAGTCTGACGCCTCTGGCCTA
>CAZSWX010000211.1:0-4752 GCA_964610865.1 uncultured Enterobacteriaceae bacterium | reverse complement strand
CGTTGGGTGTAGCGAGCCAGAAGTATACAATCCTCTCGTCGAAATATCGAACGCTACACTCACCCGGCCAGCTCCGGAAGAGTTGCGGATCAGCCTTGATTACGAATTAGCACCGGAGGAGCGGTTACCCCTACCCTATAGAGAGATTGTAGTATCGCCGCTGGAGCCCCAGGCCAAGATTTTTGCGCCGTTGGAAGAATTCATACTTTCCGTCGACACCGTAATTTTAAAAATAGGAATCCCACCTGGCACACTCGATTGGGAAGAATTAGAGGACCAGGAGGAATGTTGCGTGGTCTCTCTGAAGGGTCTAATTAAGCGGGACGGAAAAGACCAGTACGAACGGATCAGCAATCATTTGCGCGTGCTACCTCCCCGCTTGTTAAATTAGTATTCTTGCGACGTCTCCGAACAGGAATACAAGGACAAACTCTGACACCCGGCTAGGAGAGGACATGACACATGTAATTGACGCAGACGGCCATTTGTTGGAGCCCCCAACTATATGGGAAGATTATACTGAGCCAGCTTATCGCAGTGAGGTGATCCAAATTGCAAAAGATAAGAGAGGTATCGACTGTTTAAAAATCAACGGAGAACTTCGTCAGGATAAAAACATGGCGATCGCCGCAGCTTGTACTCCGGGCGGAATGTCGGATGCGCAGAAAGCCAGGACCATGTCCTGGGACGAGATCGTGCCCGGAGGTTACGACCCAGCACAACGACAAAAGGACATGGATCTCGAGGGAATCGAGATAGCATTCTTTTACCCCACCCTGTGGCTTGTCTATGGAGACATCACGGACGCCGATGTAGCTGCCGCTTCGTGCAGAGCGTACAACAATTGGCTGGCCGACTTCTGCAAGCATTGTCCCTCGCGTTTCTACGGAGTCGCACCCCTACCGTTACAAAGCGTAGATTGGGCAATTGCTGAAATGCGTCGAGTAGTGAAGACCCTAGGTATGAGAGCAGTGTTCGTCAGACCCAACCCTTTCAATGGACGCCGCCTTAATGACCCTGCCTACGAACCATTTTGGTCCGAAGCTCAGGAACTGAACGTACCAGTGGCTATTCACGGGAGCTTCGGCACAAAAATGCCGACTTTAGGTGAGGAGCGCTACAAGGACCCGTTCTTTTTTCATATGGTCTGCCATCCCTGGGAACAACAAGGCGCGTGCATGGATATCGTCTGCGGAGGAGTTCTTTCCAAATTCCCTAAAGTCAAAGTGGCATTCCTAGAATCCGGTGTAGGATGGCTCCCCTATTGGCTCGATCGTATGGACTCCCATTTTGATACGATGGGCCATTATGTACCCTGGCTGAAGAAAAGGCCAAGTGAGCACTTTCGCGACCAATGTTTTATCTCCATGGACCCCGATGAGGGAAACATGAACGGCATAGTAGGATCAGGGCTGGAAGAATGCGTCGTATGGGGATCCGACTATCCTCACTTCGACTGCACCTTCCCTGGAGTCGTCAAGGAGGTCGCGGCTTCCTGCGCGGGTCTGCCGGCAGCAGCACAAGTAGCAATCATGGGGCAAAACGCGAAACGATTATACAGTTTATGAACACATGGCAAGGAGACACGCTGTGGATCTAGAATACTCCGAAAGAGACAAATTGTTTCAGCGAAAGGTTCGCCAATGGCTTCTGGCTAACGTTCCCACCAGAGGAAAAAATAAACGGCGAGTCAAGCCCGACGATCCCGTGCGCTTAAAAAACGCCAAAGATTGGCAATGTAAACTCTACCAAGCAGGCTTTGTGGGCCTCGGGTGGCCAAAAACATACGGGGGTCAAGGAGACGAGGACATCGTGCACCAAACTATCGTCAACGAAGAGTTGATTCTTGCCAACGCGCCTAGCCTTATAGGCGCGTCAGGCCTGACGATGTTAGGGCCGACCCTGCTGCAAGTAGGATCCGAAGAGCAGAAACGACGCTACCTCCCACCACTTTTGACCGCGGAAGAAATCTGGTGCCAGGGATATTCGGAGCCCAATTCGGGATCTGATCTGGCTTCCTTACAAACGAGGGCCGAAATAGTAGGCGACCACTTTATCGTGAACGGGCAGAAAGTATGGACCTCCGGCGCACATTTGTCGGATTGGATGTTCTGTTTAGTAAGAACGGACACGGAAGCTCCGAAGCATCGTGGAATATCCTACCTTTTGATAGATATGAAAACTCCCGGAATAACGGTCCGGCCTTTGGTGCAGATGACAGGAGATGCTGGATTCAATGAAGTATTCTTCGACAATGTTGTCGTACCACGCGAAAGTCTTGTTGGGGAAATGAACCAGGGGTGGATGGTGGCGAACGCCACACTGTTTCACGAACGAAACATGTTAGGCTCTACTACTCGCACGCAACTTATGATGCAAAAATTGCTCAAATTGGCACGAACACATGATCGTTATGGCAAGCCCGCCTCGAGTGACCCCTTGATCAGGCAAAAAATCGCAGTACTAACAACACGGGTGGAGGCCATGAAGTACCATTCCATGAGGCAACTGACGAACGCTACGAGAGGCAGAAAACCTGGTGTAGAATCCATGGTAAACAAACTCGTTGGAACCGAACTTAATCACGACATATGTGCTCTCGGCGTAGAGATATTGAACTCCTACGGGACGTTTACCCGAGCCAATCGCTATGTGATTGACGACGGTTTTTGGCCTTACGAATACATGTTTACGCTCGGTCTCATCATTGGTGGGGGAACGTCCCAAATCCAGAAGAACATCATAAGTGAGCGCGGTCTAGGTATGCCAAAGTCAAACTAAACACACATTAAGCGGCTCCCTCTGTGGAACACAAAACAGGGACAAATAAAATTATGGATTTCGGACTCTCCGAGGAACAAGAACTTCTACAGTATACTGCAAGAGAATTTCTAAAAAAGGAGTGCACCCCTCAGCTCCTGAGAGAAACTCTCAGCAAACCCGAACCTTTCTCAGACCACTTGCACCGGCAAATGAAAGACTTGGGGTGGTTGGGTGTTCTAATACCAGAAACGTTCGGGGGCCTTGGTTTGGGAGCGCTGGAAAGCGCGCTTCTCCTGGAGGAAATGGGGCGTGCTTCTGTTCCCGGCCCTTATCTATTCTCTTCCATACTGACCGCCCATGCTTTGGTTTTAGGTGGAGATTCTTCTCAGAAGCACCACTGGCTTCCCAGAATTGCAACTGGCGATTCGATAGGTGTACCTGCGTTATTCGAAGCAACGGACAGACTAGATTCCGCGGGAATAACGACACAACTGCAAAAAAAGAAAGCCAACCTTGTATTAAACGGCAGTAAAATGTTTGTCCCCTTCGCAACACTGGCGGATTTCTTCCTTGTTTCCGCGAGGACGGCCGGACAACAGGGGAATAATGTCAGCTTAGTTTTGGTAAAAAAGGACCATCCCGGCCTAAAAATCGAGCCTTTACAAACATTCGACGTCACGCGTAGTCTCTGCAAGCTGGACCTCACGGATGTCCCGGTATCCGGTTTTGTTGGAAAGCCAGACGAAGGGTGGGACCTCATCACTGCCGTCCAAGACCTCGCATGTGTCGGTTTGTCGGCAGATAGTCTCGGTGGTGCACAACAAGTCCTGGAAATGGCGGTGGAGTATACCAAGACGCGAGAGCAGTTTGGACGTCCGATCGCCTCATTTCAGGCGCTAAAGCATATGGCGGCGGAGATGATTAGCGAAATAGAGCCTGCCCGTTCTCTGGTCTGGTATGCGTCATACGCCTTTGACCGAAGGGCAACCGACGCACCCCGCGCCGCGTCCATTGCTAAGTCACATTTGTCGGATGTGTACACAAAAAGTGCTAGCAAGGCAGTGCAATTGCACGGCGGCATTGGATTTACCTGGGAGCACGATATTCATTTTTGGTTTAAAAGAGCAAAATGGAATGAGTCGGCCTTTGGAGACCCTACTTACCATCGAGAACGCATCGCCCGCATCGACAAATACTGACGTATCTCCAGGTAACGACCTTCTGCCCCCATTTATGTTGGGATATCCCTCGCCCTCAATTTAGGCCACCGCGACCAGATGGGCTTAGCCAAGACAGCGGACGGAGTAGTCCGCCGCCTCGAACCCGGCCTGATAGAAATCCCTTTCAACCCCCGACTATAAGAACCTTTGCGACTCGCTACCGTTCACTCAGTCTGTTCTTCTTCATCTAAGGTTCCCCATTGCTCAGGGAGAGGTTGCGGGCCAGGGCGAATCCCCGCTATATCTGGATCCTCGTCTCCATCTGGACGCGGGTTTTCAGCTTTGCGAGCCTTGGCCTCGCGTCTGCGCTCGGCCTTCTCTCTTTGCTTCTGTTGGCGGTTCTGCTCTCGTTGCCGCTTTAGAAAACTTGTCGGTTTGGCTCGTCCTGGCATACCTCTACCACCTACGTTCGCGGCGCTCCCTTGGGCGTGCTTCATTTACCGTCAATGGTCTGCCCATGAACTCATATTCATGAAACCGTTCAATTGCCGTCCTGGCTTCGTCGTCATTTTCCATTTCAACAAAACCAAACCCTCGAGACCGACCACTCTCTCGATCTGTGATAATGTTCGATGACGACACCGCGCCCGTCTCGCCGAACAATGTTTCTAGATCCGCCGGGGTCGCGTCCCAGGAGAGATTTCCTACAAATAACTTCATCACGATAATTGCCTCCTCTGGCAAGAAAATAAACCCGGCGACCTAACACTAGCTCGTCTGGGCCCAGCTCTTACAAATCATATTCGAGCACTATCCGATAGGGGTATCC
>CAZSWX010000210.1:0-4771 GCA_964610865.1 uncultured Enterobacteriaceae bacterium | reverse complement strand
CAGAAGCCAGTTTTCAATAGAACGGTCACTTTACGAGACACTTGGGCTAAGATCGTAAAGCGTTCGCCGGGAGGATAAAGCCTCCCGGCAGGCAATACCTTCCTCGCTGGCAGAGGACCACAACTGTACCAGTGCGCATACGATCGCAATTTGCAGGATGCACGAAACTGTTCTGGCATTTCTCTCGTCTCGACTAAAACGGGTCCAGTAAGAGCGAAAAAGAAAGCTCCGGTCCACAGTGTTTCCGCGTTTCCGAAAGCGGCTTCGAAAAGATAATTCTGGCAGCAAGAAGTCAAAGAATCACAAGAGGATTTTCACCTGTAACCAGTCTGCGGTACTGGTCCTACACTGGTTGAGATTCTTTTACTGCATCAAGGATTGCGAGTTCCGTTGCTTCCGCCGCCAGGGCCCCTACAGAAACTAGTTCAGCCTGTACCTGCCCGACAGATAGGCTGAACGTAAGGTCTCCGTCCCACGGGCTAAACGCCGGTGACAGGGTCCGCGCTAGGCCGGCCGTTGCCATTTTACATACAACAAACAATTCCTTTTGCTCCAACCCGGCATTCGTAACAACGGCAACGAGGGTTGTATTGTTTCGGGGCGGGCCCAGACTGACGCCGCCAGCCCCGCGAGAAAGGCTCCGCGCAATATTAAGAAACCGGCCCTTATCACTAATTGCACCGGCGACTATTTTCTTGTCCTCTACGACATCCCCGAGTGCGTTTACCGCGGCGCACGCGAGAACCTTAACCTCTCCCGATTGGACATGCCCGATCCCAAACCCGCCCGTCATTGGACGACCATTCTCCAGGCCCTTGCCCACGGTTGCACCCGCCCCAACCCCGACTCTACCCCGTGTATATTGACTATTCGTCGCAGCTGCGCAGGCATCGTAAGCGTCTTGGCCCGACGGATACACCGGTTTCCCATAGGCAAGATCAAAGATACAGGCAGTAGGCACTATAGGCACTATGCTCCCCGGCGTCTCCAACCCCCGCCCTTGCTCACGTTGAAATTCCATTACGCCCGTCGCGGCGCCGAGTCCGTATGCGCTTCCTCCAGAGAACACCAATGCGTCGATCTCACTAACAGAATTTCCAAGGCCTAACGCGATTACGTCACGGGTAGCCGGCGCTGAACCACACAAATAGTAAGCACAGGTCGCTTTCTCGGTGAGGAGAAGCACCGTTAACCCCGTCTTTCCAGGCAAAGTCTTGTGCCCAATCAGCAGATTTTCGAAATGCACTGTCTACCCTTTGTTTTTCCAAGATTTTTCGGTCTAGCGACCTTTTAGCGCCGGTTGCCCAATGTATCAGAATCTCTCTTCGAAAGGTAGGAATTTCTATCGTTAACTGGGCGGGCCGTGCCAGATGACCTCCCTCATTCAGAGTAGTCCAAGTGCCAATGGCGATAAATTCATCGACTGTGTTTGACGCTGCTTCGGTCCCAATTACGCAGCCCTTGCTACGAGACCCAAGAGAGTAGTACAAAAGTAACCTCAATTGTTATTAGAGTGCTATTGGAAGACCTGTTAGAGGCGGGCTGTGGATTCCGGATCAGCAGCTCAATTAGGCCCTCATGTCCTGGCGGATGTTGACTACACCGACTTTGAAACCGGAGGAAAAAGAGTGCGGACAATAACTCTATGTAGCGGAAAAGGCGGGGTCGGCAAAACGTTGATTGCAACTAGCCTCGCACGAATCATTCAGAGGGCCGAACACTGTAACGTGATGCTCGTGGACCTGGATCTTTCGGTACGTGGTCTTACCCTTCTGGCGTTTCAAAATTCCTACGAATTAGACAAACTTCCTTTCTCACTTACGGATTACTTAGAAGAGAAGAACGAACAAAGCCCATCTCTTTTTCAGGAACTACAGAGAGAACTGGGCCATGGCATGCCCGAATTAGAAGACGCCGCTCCAGAGGCCAACCGTCGAGTTTTCACATCGGGCTACCAACGAACGGAAGGGCTCTTTATAATACCTTCTTCAACGCAAACCGAGCGCCCGGATTGGACCCAGTTTAGCCAATTGGAACTCGAAACTGCCATCTCGAAGCTCGGCAAACTTCACGAATTCGCGAAGACGTCACTCAATATTGACTACGTTATTTTCGACACGCAGGCCGGCCTCAGTAGCTTAAGTCTAGCTGCTACTAGCTTGAGCGACCTTAACCTGATCGTTCTCGAAGAAGACGATATCAGTTGGCGAACTGCGTTAAACACGCTGATGGAGATATCCGACCTAAGTCGGCGCCTGCACCACAAATCTCGCACCTATTTCCTTGCAAATAAGGTTAGTGTCGGGATGGTCGACGCGGCCGATAAGTTGAAATCTTTTTCTTTCCTGCCGCCCATACCATTCGACACATGGATGCACCGACTTTTCGCTCACGACACCGGGGCAGTCCTTGAGGAAGCCTTTGAAACAAGCGACTTCTTTAGGCACGTCGAGGCAGAGGTGTGGGACGAACTGGCCGTAATACTCGGGGTACGCAAACGCGCGCCAAAGCCGAAAGGCCGGTCTTCGTGGTGGCGCTAACCTGCCGCGTCCGCAAAATGCATAGAGGATTTTTATCAGCGGCGATTTAATCCCGTTCTAGCCATGCGTCCGCACAGGTGACGACTCCGTGGCGCGCGAAAATCTTATCAATTTTGGTCAAATCGTCAGAACTAATATCCCAACCGAGGGCGCCTACATTGTCTTCTACCTCCACTGCGCGCCTACAGCCCACTAGGGCAGTGCTAACGGCCGGATGTGACAGCGTCCAGCGCAGCGCAAACTGCGGCAAACTCTTACCGTATGAACTCGCCAGTGCTTTTAGTTCTTCCACTGCATTAAGATTGTTCTGGAAATATTCAGGCCCGAACATGGTCTGGAAGAGATTGATGCCGCCCATCCTCCCTTGCCTTGCTCGCCAATCATTCTCATCGAATTTCGTGTCTGCGGTAAAGGTGCCTGTAAGAAGACCATAAGCTAATGACCCATACGCCATAACGCCGATCCCATTATTATTGCAAAATGGAAGAATCTCTTGGTCCATCCGGCGGTCGAACATGTTCCAACAATATTGTGCGACATCTACCGGCCTCGTTTCCATACAATCCCTAATCTGCTGCAACCGAAAATTCGATATACCTACGGCCCTAGCCTTCCCTTGTTGCACAATTTCGTCTAGGGCCTGCATCGTCTCTTCGAATGGCGTATTCACGTCCGGCCAATGCACCATATAAACATCGACATAGTCCGTGGCCAAACATTCTAAGCTGTTCTCGATGCATTGCATGATTCGCTTGCGACTGCCGTCCCGGTAATTCGGCGCTTCCTTGTACCCAATCCCGAATTTTGTCACAACAACGGCATTTTTCCGACGATTTCCAAGCGCCTTCGCCAATGAGCGTTCAGACGCTCCAAAACCATAAGCTTCCGCGGTATCAAAACAGGTAATGCCGAGATCCAAGGCGGTATGTACAGCCGAGATAAACTCCGTCTCCTCCACCGATCCGTAGCCGCCACCTATCTCCCAACATCCGACGCCGATAGCAGACACCTCTATCCCTGTGTTGCCGAAGACACGATATTCCATATTATCCACCCTACTCCCACCGATTTTCTAATGCATTTCCATCCCGCCATCTACATTCATGGCTTGTCCAGTGACATTCTCTGCCGCAGCGAGATAACGTGCGAGTTGGCCGATATCTTCGGGTGTCTGCGGCCTACCTTGGGGAATAGCGTTATTTACCCAACGCTCCCAGGCGTCTTCTTTCGACTCTCCTTCACCCTTGAGTGATTCAGCAAGGTATTCCCACATCTGAGTACGCAGTATACCAGGACAGATGGCATTCACCCGTATATTGGCAGGGGCCAACTCTTTAGCTAGAGAATTGCTGAATCCCACAACTGCGAATTTGGATGAACAATAGTGTGCCATTCCGCCGAACCCATTTTTGCCTGCTACAGAAGCTATATTAATGATCACGCCACCATTTCTCGCCTTTATCGCGGGGATAGCCGCCTGGCAAGACAAAAACACACCCTTTACGTTTACTGCAAAAGTCAGGTCCCAAGCCTCCTCCGTCATCTCCTCCACCTGCGCTAGGTTCACAACGCCCGCGTTGCATACTAGTATGTCCAATCCGCCTAACCCACTCACGGTTTCATCTACCATACGAACCGTATCCGCTTTTTTTGTCACGTCTGCTTGAATGGCTAAACACTTCCTGCCCAGCCCGCGAATTGCTGTCGCGGTTGCCTGTGCTTCCGTGAATCCGCCAACGACGGTTTCTCCGTATTGATTCGCTCCGCTGGATATTGTCTCGATGTCAGATACAGCAACGTTGGCCCCTGCGCGGGCAAATTCCAAAGCAATCCCTCGTCCTATGCCGCGGGCCCCACCCGTAACCAAAGCAACTTTTCCTTCCAATTCTCCCATTAATGATCCTTTCGTTTCTCTAAGGCTATTCAGAAACCCTGCGGGCGGGGACAGCCCCCGAGCATCTCAGAAAGCCGGTCTGCGATGTGCAATGTCGTCTTGTCATTCAGATACGCGCCAACAACCTGCACCCCCACAGGCAACCCGTTTTCAACTTGCCCTACCGGGACAACAGTAGAGGGCAAAAAACACGCCCCGGCTGGCGCCATCCATGCAATCAGATCCCAATAAGGCACCATCTTCCCACCTACTTCGGCCATCCTCGCCGCCTGTGGTTCACTCTGGTCATGCTTAATCGCGGGACACGGCATAACAGGCAATAAGATAGCGTCCCAAG
>CAZSWX010000209.1:0-4771 GCA_964610865.1 uncultured Enterobacteriaceae bacterium | reverse complement strand
ATTCTGTAGAGCTTCCTTTTTTCGTGCCTGCTGCAAGGCTTTCAATGTTTCCGTCAGCTGCAGGGACATATCGACCCGTCGCCATTTCCCGCTCTTGGGCTTTTGTAATGTCCCCTCACTAAAATTTGGCGGACCTCGATGAAGCGGTCTTGGAAATCGATATCGTTCCATTGCAGTGCAATCGTCCCTCCGAGTTGCAATCGGAAAGGCCACGTACATGTCGTTCGTATACGAGCAGCTATCCCAATTTGTTGGGACTAAGATGCGGATGTCACACATCTACCAACCGGCGATCTTGGTAGCCTTGTTGAAAAAAGGGTGGACGGGTTTTGGTTCGTACGATTGCGCATGCCCTCCTAGCCTATGATACGTCGCAGATTGAATACTATGAACATATTACAAAGACTATGGTCGGAAGGTGCTCGCACGCCGAAAAATCGTCTTGCGGGATGAAGGCGGCTCATTTCCCGCTATTTCGAGAGCAAGCGTTTACGACCTGGCGAGACGTGACAGCGGAGCGGGTCGCTGCGTAAACAGTGCCCTGGCCTGCCTCACTTGGCGTGAGGTGCGCGCATCGTTTCAATAACGTGACAATGCCGCTAAGGGGCCCGCGCCCTTTTCTAAACCTCAAAGCGTGCCTGCATCCGCTCCCACCACTTGCCCAAAGCTGGGGCAGCATCAAACAGCGGTTCGTCGCTGACTCGGGTGACCCACGTGAAGGTGCCGAAAAGACTAAAATCAGCATAGGTTAAATTCTCAAACAAATAGTCGTGCCCTAAAGCGACGCCCTCAAGGTCGCCGAGGACAGATTTGAGGTGTGGACGAAATTCGTCGCGCTTGGCAGCAATTTCTTCGAACGTTGCGCCCAGCCGCGCCTCATGGGTTTTGCGGAAATAGTCGCGATCGACCGGATCGATCTTTTCAAAAATGTCGTACACCACGACCGGAAAGAGCGCTGGATGCAGCGTGGTGTCGACATACATATTAAAAAACCGGCAGGCCTCTTTCATGCCAACGGCAGGAAAGAGCTTGGGCTCTGGGTGCTGCTCTTCCAAATACTGTGCGATTTTCCACGAATCGGCAACAACCGTGCCGTTATCTTTGATGACCGGCACAATATCCTGGTTGGAGAAAGTCAGCTTGTCTTTATCACAAAACCGAATTGGTACAGTAGTATAATCCAGTTTCTTATAGCGCAGCGCGGCTTTGGTACGGGCACAGAATGGACTGCAGCGCAGGTCATTTGCTCCAGCGAGATCATAGACTTCGATCATAGGTTTCCCCTCTCTCATATTTACAGCGTTTTTCGTCATCGCCGGAAAAAGAGCGGAAGTCAAGTAGAGGGCTGTTTCCCAGCTGACGTTATCAGCCACGCCGTATGGCTCTGTATCGTTTTTCGCTCTGTTCCCCTCACACTAAGGAAGCGTCGTTCGCTGGCCCCACACCGTGACAACGCCCGGTCACAATACTTGAGAAAGGACATCAAACAATACACAGTGTTTTCCTGATCAACGAAACGCCGGCATGACGTCGGAAGCGAACCACTCAAGCTGTTCCACCATGACTGACTCGGGGGTCCCCATGGCCGATTGGACTGTGACAAAATCGAGGCCCGGGTAGTGCTCTCCGACCTCTTGAAGACGTTCGACTAAGCCTTCAGGTGGACCGCAGTACCACGACCCGCTCGCGCAGGAATCCTCGAGGGTTGCCATGCCGGCCCGGGTGACGCCACTGCGCTGCCCCAGCGCTGTATGCTGTTCGTCGGACAACGGACCAAGAAAACCAAGTGGCCCGAACAGCTTGATGTGCTCTTCGTAGTACGGCTTTGCTTCGGCTATGGCTTGTGCCTCTGTCTGCGCGAAATGAAAAGAAATACCCAAGCACAAATTTTCGCCGAGTTCGGTTTCGATGCCGGCTTTCGCATGCGCCTCCTGGAACGCGTGGATCGGTCCCTCTGTTAATAAGGCCGCGCCCCCACCAATAATGCCCTTGAGACCATGCTTGACCATAAATTCGAGTCCGCGCGGTGAGGCACTCACGATTGGCTGCCAGCACTCAACGGGGCTACTGAACGGCCGCGGCACTAAGGTCAACTCCTGCAACGTATACCCGCGGTAAGCCACCTCGGGCGGCAGCGTGTACTGCGTACCTCGGTGCGAGAAGGCCTCTTGATGAAACGCCTTTTGCAGGATTTCGACCTGCTCCTCGAACAGATCGCGATTCGCCTCCGGATCCAGCATTGGTGCGCCGAACGACTCAACTTCCCGCGTGTGATAGCCGCGACCGACTCCAAACCTGACCCGACCCTGGGTGAGGATGTCGGCCATCGCGTAGTCCTCGGCGAGCCGTAGGGGGTGCCACATCGGCGCGATGTTGAAGCCGCAACCGAAGCGCAGATTCTTCGTCAGGTGTGCCAGGTGCACCGCGAGCATGAGAATATTGGGGATGCATTCATACCCTTCACGTTGAAAGTGGTGCTCGGCAAACCACAGCGTGTCGTAGCCAAGCGTGTCCATGCAGCGCGCTAGCGTTTCGGACTTCGTGAACACGCTGGCCAGTTGCTCGTTCGAATAGAAACGTTCGTTGACCGGCGTCGTGTCCTCACCCATCTCTCCGAGATCAATATGGCCGGCGAACAGTGACGAAAATTTGGTGATCATAATGACGGACTCCTCATAATACGGCTCCAATGCCTTTGTACGTCATTATGATAAGTCAGGTAATGTCCCCTTACTAAAATTCGGCCGAGCTCGATCAAGCAGTCATGGAAATCGATATCGCCCCATTGCAGTGCAATCGTCTCTCCGAGTCGCAACCCGGTGCGGACCAGAAGTAGGACGAAAGGAAAAGAGGCCGGAAAAATGCGCTTCAAAAGCCCGTAGTGCACGAGCAGACTATAAACGACATACGGCGCAGCGTCGCAAAAACTGGGTTAAACGCTACCGGGAGGAGAAGCGTCATTCCTCGTAATGGTCGGATTAGCGCGCTCGGCGATACCTTTCGATAATGACCGCGAGGAGCACACCCGCCAAAAATGCGCCAATCCCATCATGAGCAACGAGCGGACCGCCCAGCAGGGCGTAGAACCCGAGGCCGACGGTCGTGGTCACCTTACCCAACACCAGGGATGTAGGCTGTGAACCGCCTATGCACGTGTCGGAAAGGCCTCTCCTTGTTCGGGTTAGACGGTAAAATGCGCAGCTTGGTAATTCGACATAAAAAGCGCTAAACGGAGTAGGCAAGAGTAGTTATCTAGTGGAGCACGTTATTCGACATATTGGTATTACATTGATTGTGGCTTTGGCTTTGCTAACGAATGTGGAAGCGGCACCTAAGACGAAGCCCCAGAACGCTGTCGCATTGCAGAACGGCAGTGTCCTGATCGATTATCCAACCGAATACGGAGATGGCGCGTCTCCGGTGTGGATTGCATTAGGACTCATAGACGGGCGTTCAGACGTTGGATGGTCGAGTCGTAGGTCCGCGCCTGCGCCCCACAACTTTCTCTTTGAACTCGCACGTCCTTACCTTATAGAAGCTCTTTCATTTGATACGGTAAACACAGAATGGCGAACACATGAGGGCATATCCGCCGAACGCGTTGCTGTTCTAGCTTCGACTCAAGGACGCAAGGGACCCTTCGAAGTTGTCTTTGAAGGGTCCCTCAAGCCAAACGCCGTCACGCACGTTCCCCTATCAGAACCCGTACAGACAAGATGGTTGAAGCTTTCGGTTACCGAAAACGGTGGCCACTCACAGTACACCGAACTAATGGAGTTCCAGGCGCTAGGAACACCCGAGGCGGGGGAACGCCATGTTCCTCTGGTTGCGAGCACGTATGAAACGAATTGGAATCCATTTTTCTTAATGATAGATAATCAAGAAGTCCATGGCTGTTACGACTATGATGGCGGCATATTTCATGGGCACTATGCTGGCGACTTCGTGAAAATTGAATGGCGGGAACACGGTCCGCAGATTGGCAAGGCCGTTTTGGCGATAACTGCGGATGGAACCCACTTCAACGGATTTTGGTACGAAGACGGAGTCATACAAGGCTCTTGGCACGGCCGACAAAGCAAGGATGCGGCCCAACCTGCGTGCGCCGATAAACTACAAGAGCGAAAAGAGAATACGATAGAACGGGAACTAGATGAAACCGGACGTGCTGTACTCTACGGCATTTATTTTAACTACGATTCTGACGTCCTCAAGGCCGATTCTACTGCCCAATTGAGCAAAGTACGTGCGTGGTTGTCAGCGAATTCCGCTCAACAAGTCGTTTTCGCCGGCCATACCGACTCCGATGGCTCCGAGGAGTATAATGCCGATCTATCACTCCGGCGGGCAGAAGCAGTGGTTGGTTGGTTAGTAGAAAATAACGTCAATGAATCGCGGATGTCAGCAGTCGGGCTCGGTGAAAAAAGGCCGGTCGCCTCTAACCTGACAGTCCACGGAAAAGCATTGAACCGGCGAGTCGAAATGGTACTGCCACAATAATCGTCGAAAACGCCTAGGAAGGGATTGCCGCAATCTACTTGGAATCGACTATAGGGTCACACCGGGTTGTCGATTCTCTGATGCAAGTGGTCGGTGGGGGGCTAACTTACAGGCATTCCCGATTCGGTTGTGTGTGGGTTGTGGATTGTGCGCGGGTTTGCGCGATCAGACACACCCTTGAGTTCTAAGTTATTGATTTTAACCAACTCGTGGGCAATTCGTAATCAGTAGGTCGTCGGTTCAACTCCGATGGGTGGCTTCCTTTAACCCC
>CAZSWX010000208.1:0-4782 GCA_964610865.1 uncultured Enterobacteriaceae bacterium | reverse complement strand
AGCACCTGCTTCACTTCAGTTTGGATCAGACGTTCCATAGGACGAGCCCCAAATGTTTTGTCGTAACCTTTTTCCGCCAAGTAGAAGCGCGCGGACGCCGTGAGCGCAACATCAACCTTACGCTCTTCCAATTGGTTCACCAATTCCTTGACAAATTTATCGACGACGCGCTCAATCGCTTGCATAGGCAATGTTCGGAAATGAACTGTAGCATCCAATCTGTTACGAAATTCGGGACTAAAAATCTTTTCTATAGCGTGCTGGTCCTTGCCTTCGTTCGAAATATTACCAAACCCAATTGCATGTGCCGCCATCTCTCGAGCGCCGGCGTTGCTCGTCATAATAATGATGACGTGCCGGAAGTCCGCCTTTTTCCCGTTATTGTCTGTGAGGGTCGCGTGGTCCATGACCTGTAATAAAATATTGAACAAGTCTGAGTGCGCTTTTTCTATTTCATCTAGAAGCAGTACTGAGTGCGGGTTCCTTGTAACAGCATCGGTCAACAACCCGCCTTGGTCGAATCCCACGTATCCTGGGGGGGCTCCTATTAGTCGCGACACTGTATGCTTTTCCATGTACTCGCTCATGTCAAAGCGAAGAAATTGTAACCCAAGCGTCTCAGCCAGTTGTTTCGCTACCTCGGTTTTCCCGACACCTGTCGGACCAGAAAAAAGAAAAGAGCCGACGGGTTTTTCGGGCACGCCGAGGCCCGCCCGCGCCAAACGGATAGCTCGGACCAATGTTTCTATGGCGCTGTCCTGCCCAAACACTACACCCTTCAGGTCAGCATCCAGACTCTTGAGCCGTTCTTTATCAGAAACCGAAACGCTTCTCGGCGGAATCCGGGCAATCTTCGCAACAATCGATTCAACATCAGTGTCCCGAATAACCTTTTTGCCCTCTTCTTCTGGCGCCGGGCGTATCTGGAAAGACGCGCCAACTTCATCGATTACGTCGATGGCTTTGTCGGGAAGGAACCGATCGTTAATGTATTTGGCCGAAAGCTCAGCCGCGGCTTTGAGCGCTTCGGTCGTGTACTCGACCCCGTGATGCTCTTCGTAGTGAGGTTTCAGTCCTTGAAGAATCTCTACAGCGTCCTCAACACTAGGCTCATGCACTTCTATTTTCTGGAAGCGACGTGCTAACGCGCGGTCACGTTCAAAATAACTACGGTATTCGTGATAGGTTGTGGCACCTATACACCTGAGCGTACCGGAAGCGAGAGCCGGCTTCAAAATGTTCGACGCATCCATGGAACCACCACTCGTTGCGCCAGCACCCACGATGGTATGGATCTCGTCAATGAACAGCACCGCTCCAGGCTGTTGCTCGAGCGCTTTCAATACGGCCTTCAGCCGCTCCTCAAATTGGCCTCTGAATTTCGTTCCAGCAAGAACAGAACCCATATCTAGCGAGTAAATCTGCGCCTCTTTCAAAACGTCGGGCACATCGCCTTTCGATATTTTCAACGCCAGTCCGTCCGCGATCGCCGTCTTGCCCACGCCGGAGTCTCCAACGTATATTGGATTGTTCTTCCGGCGCCTGCACAAAACATGAATTGTACGCTCGATTTCGACCTCTCGGCCAATTAACGGGTCGATTTTTCCTTCTTTCGCCTTTCGCACCAAGTTCGTCGTGAAGGCCGCCAATGGATCCCTGGAAGACTGCCGACCTTGCGCCTCGTCCTCTCCGGTCTGGCCCTCATCGGAATCGGACGGAGAGTCCGCGCCCGGCATCTTTGTGATTCCATGCGAGATAAAATTGAGCACATCGAGCCGCGTTACCCCGTGCTTTTCCAAAAGATAGACCGCGTGGCTATTGTCCTCGCGGAACAGTGCCACAAAGAAATTCCGTGTCTCAATAGTTTCCTTGTCGGCCGATTGAACGTGAGCCGCCGCGCGTTGTAAAACACGATGAAACGCTACCGTCTGTTGGGGATCTACGTCTCCCGCATCATCAGGCATCGCCTCTAGATTCTCCTTGAGGAATTCTTCGAGGTCTGCTTGGAGCTCAGCGACATCTCCGCCGCACTCTTTGACAATTTCGGCGACCGTCTCATCCAGAAGAAGGGCATGCAGAACGTGCTCAAGACACAGAAACTCGTGACGCCGACGCCGCGCCTCATTGATAGCTAAGCTGATCGTCACTTCTAGTTCTCTGCTAATTCGCATGATGCGGACTCCCTACGCTGGTTTACGCCTCTTCCATACTGCATTTCAGGGGAAATTCGTGCTTTTTGGCCAATTCCTCGACGCTCGAGACTTTAGCCTCGGCTATCTCGTATGTGTAAACGCCTGCCACGCCGGCGCCTTGGCGGTGCACATGTAGCATAACCTGCGTGGCCTTGGATGCATCCAGCCTGAATACATTCTGAAGTACGTATACAACGAATTCCATCGTCGTGTAGTCGTCATTGTGTAACAAGACTTTGTACAGTGACGGCTTCTTCAGTTTCTTTTCGGTCTCAGTAACGACCCCCTGATCAAGGTCTGGGTCGCGATCATTCTGATCTCTCATAACTCCCTCGCCCGGTTGCACAGTCTGCTTTTTCAATATCCCGATACGAGCCTTCGTACAAGGACACGTCGTCAGAAAATCGACCTCGGCTGAGATATAGTGCCTCATCTTGACGTTCCCGCACGAGAGTAATAGCCAGTTAACTACCGGGACGGGTGGCCCATCTTCATAGATCTGTCTCCGCCCGGTGATGACCGAGACGAGCCTATACCTGAAACCCGTTGCCCTAGATCTCAAAGGAGAACCCAATGACCTACCGGTTACCCTCAACCGCAACACCCGCACGTTATGAGCTACGCCTCGTCCCTGACCTCGTGACGGCAACCTTCGCCGGAGAAGAAACAATAAGCGTAACGGTCCACGAGCAGACCAAACAAATCGTAATCAACTCCTGCGACATTGTAATTGAGAACGTATCCATTTCCAGCGTCGGTAGAATCACTCAGGAGGGTCGCATCGCCTACGACGAGACCAATGAGCAAGCCTCCTTTACTTTTCCTGATACGATGGGCCCGGGAGAGTATTCCTTGCGTGTCACCTTCCACGGAATACTTAACGACAAGTTACGCGGTTTCTACAGAAGCACATACAAAGACAAGGACGGCGACGAGAAAATTATCGCTACGACTCAGTTCGAGTCCACGGACGCACGGCGAGCATTTCCGTGCTGGGACGAGCCCGCGCGCAAGGCCGTTTTTCAGGCGACATTAGTAATCGACAGCAGACTTACCGCCATTTCCAATACTGGGATAAGGACCCAAAAAGACCTTCCTGGAACCGGCAAGAAAGAGATTACCTTCAAGGACACGATCAAGATGTCCACCTATTTAGTAGCCTTCATCGTTGGAGAACTCGAGGCCGGGGATGCCGCAGTAATAGACGGAGTTCCCTTGCGCGTATGGTCGGTTCCGGGAAAACAACACCTTACAAATTTCGCCCGCGACATAGGGATCTCTTCATTGCAATTCTTTAGTGAGTACTACAACCGTGGGTACCCAGGCGACAAGCTTGACCTTGTCGCGATTCCCGATTTCGCTGCCGGTGCCATGGAGAACTTGGGCGCTATCACGTTCCGAGAAACCGCCCTTCTAATCGACGAAAAAACGGCCTCTCGCAGTGAATTAGAGCGCGTCGCCGACGTCGTCTCCCATGAAAACGCACATATGTGGTTCGGCGACTTAGTTACCATGGATTGGTGGAATGGACTTTGGCTTAACGAGGCGTTTGCAACCTTCCTCGAAATGATGGCTGTCGACAATTGGAAACCTGAATGGAGACGGTGGAACAGTTTCGCAATTTCACGATCCGCCGCGTTACAGGTCGACGGTCTACAAAATTCGCGGCCAATAGAATTCCCTGTCCGGCACCCAGACGACGCAGCAGCAATGTTCGACATACTGACCTACGAAAAAGGAGCGTCTGTTCTGCGTATGCTCGAGCAATATCTCGGCGCGGAAACCTTCCGCAAGGGAATCAGCTTCTACATAAAAAAGCACGAATACGGGAACACAGAAACAACGGACCTGTGGGACGCTATTGAGACATCCACAAACCAGCCCGTACGCGCGATGATGGATACCTGGGTGTACCAGCCAGGATATCCCTTAATCACGGTAGCGGCCGGCAAAAAAAAGATAACGCTTCAGCAAGAGCCCTTTTTATATTTGGAGAGTGCCAGAAACCAGGAAAACACATCGCTGTGGAAAACACCTATTTTCCTCAGATTCAGTGTCAATTCTAGGGTCGAAACTCGAGAACTACTGCTTTCCGAATCAGAATTAGTGATACCGGTAACAGACCAGCCCGAATGGGTAATAGTGAACGCCGGAGGCCACGGCTTTTATAGAGTGCAATACACTCCTGATTTACTCACCAAGCTGGTCGAAAACCCGCGGGCACACCTCTCTCCCATAGAACGCTTCAACTTGATCAATGATCTGTGGGCCACTGTACAAAGTGGCCTCACCCCAATCTCAAAATATCTCGACTTTTTAAGTCTAGTTCGAGGGGAATCAGACCAAAGTGTCTGGGCGACTATTCTGGGATCTTTGCACTACTTGTACCGGGTCATGCCATCCTCCTCCCGCCCTCTTCTAGAGTCATATATTCGGGAGTTGCTTGCGCCTATTACGCAAGAACTTGGTTGGAGACCAATGGAGGGCGAGTCAACGCTGGCAGGTCAGCTTAGAGGAGAAGTTCTAGGAGCGCTGGGAACAATCGGTAATGACGGTCCTACGCAGGCACACGCTCGATCCCTCTACGACC
>CAZSWX010000207.1:3713-4805 GCA_964610865.1 uncultured Enterobacteriaceae bacterium | reverse complement strand
GTCAATGTCCTGAACGGCGGGGTTCATGCGTCTAACAACATAGACATCCAAGAGTTTATGATCGTGCCTGCTGGCGCTCACTCATTCAGAGAGGCGCTCCGAATGAGTGCTGAAGTTTTCACGAGCCTAAAGTTACTACTCACCCGACGCGGCCTCTCTACGGCAGTTGGTGACGAGGGTGGCGTCGCTCCAAATCTTCGCACAAACGAGGAAGCCTTCGACCTTCTAGTCGAGGCGATCACCATGGCTGGTTACACGGCCGGAGGCGACATTTGGTTAGCCCTAGACGTGGCCGCGACCGAACTCTATAGCACCACGGACGGCGGGACATACACCTTCGCCAAGGCAGGCACCCCACCGGAGGACGCCTCAGACCTCGTCAAAAAGTACATCAAGTGGACCAGCACCTACCCGTTAGTATCAATAGAAGACGGATTAGCAGAGGATGATTGGTCCGGGTGGAAGCTGCTGACCAAAGAGCTGGGCTCCAAGATTCAGTTAGTTGGAGACGACCTGTTCGTGACGAACCCCAAACGTTTGGCGACAGGCATCGAACGGAAAACTGCCAACGCCATCCTGATAAAAGTCAATCAGATAGGGACTCTAACGGAAACACTAGAAACCGTAGCATTAGGAAACACGCACGGCTATTCCTCCGTTATCTCTCACCGATCGGGCGAAACGGAAGACACAAGCATTGCCGATCTTGCCGTCGCGTTGAATGCTGGTCAAATAAAAACCGGGAGCGTTTGTCGTGGCGAACGTACAGCCAAATATAACCAATTGTTACGAATAGAGGAAGAACTCGGGTCACGTGCCATTTATGCTGGTAAACAAGTATTTAACAAATGAGACTCAGGTTCCGTTTCACTAAACGTTTTTGTTGCGGCGTAGTCGTTCATCTGATAGAAAAGTAGGAGGATAAGTTAGCGTTGCAAAGATGGTCCGTAGAAACAACTAAGGGGTTCCCATACTCAGAACGAAGGAGGTCGCTATGCCAGCTGCTAAGAAAAAAACAGCCCGAAAGGCTGTGAAGAAGGTGGCTAAGAAAAAAGTCGCCCGCAAGGCCCCAGCTAAGAAAAAAACAGCCCG
>CAZSWX010000207.1:0-3613 GCA_964610865.1 uncultured Enterobacteriaceae bacterium | reverse complement strand
CCGCAAGGCCCCAGCTAAGAAAAAAACAGCCCGCCGCCGCTAGCCCAGGTGGGAAATCATAGAGGCGGAGGATCGCAGTGAAAGAAGGCCCTTATTGGGCCTTCTTTCTTTTGTATGAAACAAAAAATTGGCAAATACGTCGCAGAAACCACTTTTCCCGAACGAGAAAAATTCACAGCGCCGCTGGTTTTAGTGCCTGGCCTGTGGAGCGGAAGCTGGATCTGGGAAGAGATGGCCTGGTATTTTTGTCAGCGGGGTTGGAGTAGTTGGGCCGTAGATTATCCAAAAAAACAAACCGATAGTGATACTGGCAACACTTCCCTTTCGGAGCGCCTACAAACTGTTACGGAGGTCACCACAGGTTTCGATGCTGCTCCGATACTCATAGGATTCGATGCTGGAGGCCTCTTCGGCCTGCTGGCTGCACTTGATATACGACCGAGAGCGTTAGTTTGGATTTCGCCGCTATTCCCTTACTGTTGGCAGCCCAATCTTCGGCCCACACCGCCACTGGTAAGATTGAGCGCTCTGTATTCGCTTCTACGGAACCGTCCCCATCCTCCTCCATCACGTTCGCTATCTCTCCGGTACCTCTACCACTCCCAACCGGAAGCGGTACGAACACGTATTTGGTCCAGCCTGAAGCCGGAGTCAGGGCTTCTAGTGCGACAGCTAACACGCGCCAAAATCGATTTACCACAGGTTCCTTTACCGTGTCCTTTACTGATTATTTCTGGAGGCGACGACCGTCTAGTACCTGCGCATGCGGCCCAGGACCTGATACATTCCCTACGTGCTGACCATTATACTTATAAAAATGAGGGACATTGGTTGTTAAACGGTCCAGCGGCAAAAATCGTTGTGGCAGACATTCATCGTTGGCTTATTCGAGGCCTGGGAGAATCCTTATTGATTCAAGACGATGAGAGTTATTAGTTGACGCCGGTAGCGGAATCTAATAGCAGGTGCATCGGAATCAATTTTTTATCATGGGCGGCTATCCGAAAGTGTATTCAAATCAAACTTTGCAAGGTTTTTGTTAGCCTTTACAGCCATGCTGCAATTGACAAACGTTTCCCTCGCTTTCGGCGATCAGAAGCTGTTCCAAGGACTTACTTGGCACATCCGACAAGGTGATCGCGTCGGCCTTGTGGGGCCTAATGGAGCGGGGAAAACAACACTCTTTCGTCTTCTAACTGGAACGGTCGAGCCGGACGAAGGCAGTGTTCGTTTGGGGAAAGGTACAAAAATTGGCTACTTACCACAGGAGGGTATTGAAATTTCCGGCCGCAACCTCTTTTCGGAAGCCCAGGCGGCCCTACCAGAATTAGCCGCGTTACAGCAAGAACTTGCCGTACTCCAAGAGAAATTAGAAATATTAGGATTAGAAATAAATCCTCAGGACGACGGCAAAGCTCAAGACGAGCTAATTTCACGGATGGGCACTGCCCAAACCCGAATCGAAGAATTGGGCGGATTCAAAACGAAAGCGACCATAGCAAAAATTCTCTCCGGGCTCGGATTCCACGAAGCACAGTTTACGGCCCAGACAGAGACATTCAGCG
Organism: uncultured Enterobacteriaceae bacterium; assembly: GCA_964610865.1. Classification (GTDB taxonomy): domain Bacteria; phylum Desulfobacterota; class Binatia; order Bin18; family Bin18; genus Bin18. Next base: position 2,048 of record CAZSWX010000207.1, on the reverse strand, counting down.
GAGGGTGGCAAATGCGGATTGCACTTGCCAAGCTCCTCCTACAGGAACCTGACGTTTTGCTTTTGGATGAACCAACTAACCACCTCGATTTAGATTCGTTGGTCTGGCTAGAGTCTTACCTGCGAACGTACCGAGGGAGTATCGTCATAATATCGCACGACCGGGCCTTCCTTGACCGACTAGTGAACAGAGTAGTCTTATTGCAACACCAAACCATCACGGAATACGTAGGAAATTATTCAAGTTTTGAAAAAACCGCCGCCGAGCAAGCGCTCGCCCATGAAAGGGCATATGAAAATCAACAGGATGAGATCCAAAGATTGACCCGATTCATTAATACTTTCCGATACAATGCGCGAAAGGCCCCGCAAGTTCAGAGCCGGATAAAACAACTCGAAAAGATGAGACGACTCGATGCGCCAACATACCCTTCAAAGGGCGTTCATTTCCATTTTCCGGCGGCCAAAAGAAGCGGAAAACGCGTATTGACTTTAGATAGCGTGGAGAAGCGCTATGGGAACAATAAAGTGTTTACGGGCCTAGAACTTATTATCGAGCGGGGCGACCGGATCGCCTTGGTAGGCGTTAACGGATCAGGCAAATCAACGCTGAGCCGCATCTTGGCCGGAATCGAGGCACCGACACTAGGAACGCGCCAACTGGGCCACCAGGTCACGCTCGATTACTATGCTCAACAACAGGCCGAGCGGCTTCAAACCAGCAACACCGTGTACGAAGAAGTGTTGAGTAACGCAGCGACAGAAATAGTTCCACAGATTCGAACATTACTCGGCGCCTTTCTCTTCTCGGCCGATACCGTAGACAAGAGAGTAGGTGTTTTAAGCGGCGGCGAAAAAAGTCGGCTGGCCCTCGCAAAAATGCTGCTCCAAAGTTCAAACATGCTTGTCCTCGACGAACCGACGAATCACCTTGACATTCGAACGAAAGACATTCTTAAAGAGGCATTGACTCAATACACCGGCACTTTCGTCGTGGTATCCCACGACCGATACTTCCTCAAAGGCCTCGTCACAAAAGTTGTCGAACTGGCAGAGGGATCATACACGATCTATCCCGGGACATTCGAGGAGTTCTTGGATTGGAAAACCGTCAACAGACCCGAACCCCAACATAGTTTAGAATCTAACTCTCAGAAACGCGAACAGGCACGGACTAGCCAGGGACGCCCTCCCAACAACGACGGAATACAGGGGGCCCTCGCGGCAATTCATCAAGCAAAACATGGCCAGACTTCCTATCAACGCCAAAAAGCGGAACGAGCGGAACGACACAAACGGGCTAAAAGACTGACCACTCTTGAACAGACTATCGCGCACCTAGAGGAAAAGAAGGCTACTATCGAAGGAGCTCTCGCGGACGACCACATATTCCGCGATCACGCGAAAGCTCAAAAAGTAAATGCAGACTATTCCCGCGTGAAAGAGACGCTTCGCGAACAATATGCCGAATGGACAGCGCTGGCGGAGGAACACGAGGCCGAATAATCATCAAAATTGTGGAGAGCAAAATGCGAATCGCACTAAGTTTACCACCCATCGGGCACAATTTTTCACTACTGAAAGAAGTAGCCCTCAAGGCAGAAGACCGAGGCTTTGAAGGGCTATGGCTAGGCGAGGCCTGGGGAACGGAGGCCTCAACAATGGCATCGGCCTTCCTCAGCTGCACCCAACGGATACGAGTGGGCACGGGTATCATGTCTATGTATCTCCGTCCGCCAACCCTGGCAGCGATGCAAGCGGCGACGATGGACCTCGTAGGACCAGGGCGAGCTCGTCTGGGCATTGGAGTCAGTACTCGAAATATTAACCGTTTCCACGGGATCAAGTGGGACCATCCGATAGAACGAACAAGGGAATATGTTGAAGTCGTGAAAGGCGTACTCGACGACCAGCGGGTGACACGAACCGAAGGGTTCTACTGCCCTCAAGGTTTTCGGCTCAGTTTGAAACTGAATCAGGCGATGCCTATTTACCTTGCCGCAGTCAATCCTCTGATGCTTCAGTTGGCAGGAGAAATCGCCGACGGGG
>CAZSWX010000206.1:0-4819 GCA_964610865.1 uncultured Enterobacteriaceae bacterium | reverse complement strand
CCCTGTTGCCCTTTCCCTAGAATGTTGAGTGCAAAAGATCCTGATTTCTTGACGATTTCATGAGCTCCGGAGTCAGCTTTGACGCCTACCACAACGAGCGGAGGCTCAAAGGCAGTCTGGGTTACCCAATTGACGGTGGCCGCGGCGATCTCTCCATCCTTCTCTGCCGTCATTACATACAAGCCGTAAGGGATCATTCGCAAGGCTGTTTTTTTAGCATCAGCGTCCATAACTCTATCTCCCTCTTTATAAGTGGTGTTGACGCAGTCGTTTTATCTTCCTGGCGGTGACGGTTCAAGTGCCGCCGGGTAAAGCGCGAGCCGGCCGCGATTTTGTTCCTTTATACAGGTACCATCCAGCGATGGTCGTCTGGTTTGATCCCCCGCTGAATATCAGACAAATCATTGAATAGTTGTTGAGCTAGGGGGCCAACCTTCCCGTTATTGATCAACACGTTTTGCTTTTTGTAGGATAACTCGCTAACTGGAGAAATGACTGCGGCGGTTCCCATTCCAAAGACTTCGGTGAGCGTGCCGTCCCGAGCGGCATTGAACACTTCCGTTACGCTGATGGGCCTTTCCTCGACTACCGTACCACTATCTTTTGCAAGCTGGAGAACGGAATCGCGGGTTACCCCTTCCAAGATGGTTCCCGTTGCCGGCGGTGTCACGAGTACTTTGTCTATGACGAACGCAATGTTCATGGATCCAACTTCTTCGATATATTCTTGAAGTATACCGTCAAGCCACAGAATTTGAGAGAAGCCCTCTTGATGGGCTTCTTCGCCGGCTAATAGGCTGCCCGCGTAATTGCCGGCAGCTTTTGCTGCCCCGGTACCGCCACGTATCGCCCGAGCGTAGCGACTTTCAACACGAATTCGTAGTGGGTTAAAACCTTCCGCGTAGTAAGAACCGACAGGTGAAAGAATGATATAGAATTGGTAGGTGTCTGACGGGCGCACCCGTAGGTCTGCGTCTCGTCCGAAGGCGAAGGGGCGGACGTAGAGGGAGGTTCCCGGCGCGCTTGGGACCCAGTCCTGGTCAAGGGCAATCAGTTGTTTCAAACTGGCGAGAAACAGGTCAGGGTCAATAGTCGGGATGCAGAGGCGCTGAGCGGAACGATTGAAGCGGCGGATGTTCTTGTCCGGTCTAAACAGCTTAATTCGGCCTGAAACAGACCGATATGCTTTGAGTCCCTCGAATATAGCTTGTGCGTAGTGAAGAACCGCAGCCGCGGGTTCGAGTGACAATGGACCATACGGCACGATCCGAGGGTCCTTCCAACCGCCCTGCTTGGTACCTTCCATGACAAACATGTGATCCGTAAATATTTGCCCAAAAGTGAGATCGCCGTCCGCGGGTTTCGTTCTCGGGTTTGCAGTACGCTCGGTACGGATATTATCGGTCATTCTTGGTAATTCCCCGTTGTATCTGTACGCCAATGAGGCTTCGAGTGGCCTTGTAACGAATGGCTCAGCATCCGGCAGCTGAGACTCTGCGAGTGTTCACGGTATCACACGGGCAGACGCCCGAGTACAGTCTTCCCTACCTGCGTTGACGACATGTCAGTTTGCCAGTTAGGGTCATTGCTCAATCCACGTACACTAAGAATCAAGGAGGTAACATGGCTCGGATTCCATACCCTAAGTTAGAGGATTTACCAGACAAAATTCGCACGGCGGCAGAGCGACTGCCGCCGCTCAATATTATGAGAATGTTCCTCAATGCTCCAACAAATGCCATACCACTTTTATCTTTCGGGCAGTCTATTCTTACCCGACAGGAGCTCGATGCGCGACTTCGGGAACTGGCGATCCTGCGGGTGGCGCACCTAACAGGTGCAACCTACGAATGGACGCAGCACGTCCCAATAGCCAAAGAGACTGGCGTTACCGAGGCTGAAGTTGACGCAGTACCGGCAGGGGCCGATAGTGAAATCTTCGGGAACCTAGAGAAAAAACTTTTACGATTCACCGACGAGGTGACCCTGAAGGTAAAGGCAACAGACCAAACGTTTGCGGCGCTCGAGCAAGAGCTGGGTCCCAGGCAAATGGTCGAATTGGCTTTGGCCATAGGGTTCTATGGGATGGTAGCGCGTATCATGGAATCTTTTGAGGTTGAGTTAGAGGCCACCGCCGGGACCTATACAATTGAGCAACTTCGGCGTTAACGTTTCTCTTTCAAATGGATACGGGGTGCCTTCCAGCGTGTCCGCAAGCGTCCGAATGCGCTTTTATGCCCTTGGTCCTCTCGATTGTGCGAGTCAATTTCACTGTACAGGCGCGCAACGTCAATACCGAGGTGGCTTGGTCGATGATCCTCCAACCGCATCAATGCTTGTGTGAGCAGATTTTTTGATCCCTGTGTCCCACCCCGATTCAACCGCAGATGGAAGCCGGTGGACAAGCGAATCAGCGCTTCATAAAACATCTTATCTTCGTCCGGAGCCTCGCGCCATAAGTCCTCAATTATTTCGTGGCAGGCGAAATATTCGTGTTTGTTGAAGAGGCGTACGGCCTCCTTGAGCTTTGTGTTCATCACGACTATGACAACAAGGGAATTGAGAAAGTGAGGTCCATCTTATGCCGCTACGTACTGTTGAGCAATATAAAGAAAGTCTCAAGGACGATCGTGTGGTGTTTTTTCGGGGACAGAGAGTCCCAGACGTTACACAACATCCTCTTATAAGATCGGCGATAGATCATGAAGCGACCGACTACCGGCTGATGCAGGACCCCGAATACCGGGACCTGGCTGTAGTTCGCAATCCCGAGAATGGGCAAGAGATGAGCAGGTATTTTCTCCCGCCGACGGATGCGGCACAGCTTGCCCAGCGGAGTCGTCTCATCGAAACGGCGTGTCGTGAAGGTGGTAGTTTGGTCGTCCTCGCGAAGGTTGTAGGCAGTGACGCGCTTTTCGGCTTGATGCGGACCACCAAGAAAATAGATGAGACCTGCGGGACCTCTTATTTCGACCGCGTGAAAAGCTTCTACGATTATTGTTGTGAAGCCGACGTCAGCTTTGCGTTGGCGCAAACAGATGCCAAAGGCGATCGTGCGTTGCGGCCGTCTGACCAAGAAGACCCAGACGCTTACCTTCGTATTGTCGAAGAGCGTCCAGACGGTATCGTCGTGCGGGGAGCAAAGATTCACACATCGAATACTACCCACGCGAATGAAATGGTCGTCTTGCCGACCCGCGCTATGGGCGAAGCCGACAAGGAGTATGCTGTCGCCTTCGCTATTCCGCTAGACACTGAAGGCGTCAAGTTACTGATGAGTGGCTATGGCTCGTACACACAGCGTAACAGTTTCGACCATCCGGTAAGCTCGTCTGTCAAAATGACAGAAACAATAACGGTCTTCGAGGACGTCTTTATTCCCAACGACCGGATTTTTTTGAAGGGCGAGTGGCAGTATGCAGGTCCGCTGGCGTTGTCGTTCGTTGAATATCATCGGCTTACTGCTATTTCCTACAAACTCCCGTTTTTAGACTTATTGGCGGGGGCGGGTCGTCTTATGGCTGAATATAACGGGATAGAGAAGGCTGCACACGTAAAAGAGAAATTGTTTTGGTTGGCGAGTTATGCCGAAACGACACGCGCGCTGACCCAGATGGCATGCATGCGGGCGCGAAAAACCGATTTTGACATGGTCATACCGGACCCTGCTACGGTCAATATTGCGAAGCACCATTTTGCGGCCGATTTTCACCAGGCACTCTCATACGTTCAGGATCTTGCGGGCGGCATAATCGTTACCGGGCCAGCCGTCGAAGATTTGCAAAGTGAGGAAACGGGGCCGCTGATCGAGAAGTACTTGAAGGGCAAAAAGGGTACGTCTGGCAAGGAACGGCTTCAAATCATAAATCTCATTCAAGATATTACGACTTCCGATTTTGGTGGCTACAATGCTGTACTTGCTTTGCATGCCGAGGGTTCGATGGAGGCGGAAAAGATGCAGCTGTATCGAGAGTATGATTGGGACCGGGTACGGGACTATGCTGCCGGTATGGCAGGTATAGGTAAAGTCTGAAGCAGCCCGGTCTACTGTTTGTAATCGAGCAGATGTCACTAATGTTTGTAAAAATTAAGAAATTAGCGCTTTTGAACAAGATGAAGGAGAACTGAAAATGACTCGGTATGGAGAAGAGACACAGCCGCAAGCGGTGGCGGGATGGCAATTGACGCGTGCTTCCAGGGCAAGCACCCTTTTTGGGGCAAACGGTATGCGTATGGGCTCGGATGGCAAACTCTATGTAGTACAGGCCTTTGGCAGCCAGGTGAGCGCAGTCCACCCTGAAGACGGGGCGTGCGAAACGATATCGCCGGTTGGCGGTCCTATCGTTGCGCCTGATGACATTGCCTTTGATTCGCATGACGTAATGTATGTTACGGAGGTGATGAGTGCGCGAGTATCTGCCCGCTCAAAGAATGGGGACGTTCGAGTCATCGCTGACAATGTTCCGGCGGCCAACGGTATCACCGTTCACCAGGACCGAGTCTTTATGGATGAATGCAGGCCGGGTGGCCGGCTGTTCGAATTGTACCCGGATGGTAGCGAACCGAGAGTCATTGCGGAGAACCTGCCTCTGCCTAACGCTCTTTCCGTTGGGCCCGACGGTTTGCTGTACTTCCCCGAGATCGCCGCCGGTGAAATCTGGAGGTGTCCTATTGAGGGAGGTGTCCCGGAACGGTTTATGGATGGATTTGCCGTGCCGACCGCAGTAAAATTTGATCGTAACGGGCTGTTAACAGTTACACAGGCGGCGACGGGTCAGGTAGTAAGAATCAATATACAGACGGAAGAAAAGACGGTCCT
>CAZSWX010000205.1:0-4846 GCA_964610865.1 uncultured Enterobacteriaceae bacterium | reverse complement strand
GTCGTAGAGTACGAACGTGCCGGCGCCGCCGGAATATGCATAGAGGACAACATTTTTCCTAAGCGCTGCAGCTTCTACGGGGGAGTACAGCGAGAGTTGGTGCCGGTTGACGAACACGCGCGAAAAATTGACGCGGCCAAGGAATCGCGCCGTGACCCCGATTTTGTAATCATCGCTCGGACTGAAGCTTTTATTGCTGGTTGGGGCAAACAAGAAGCTCTGAGTCGGGCGAAAGCATATGCCGACGCGGGAGCTGACGCTATACTAATACACTCAAAAGCAGCCTCATTCGAGGACGAACTAAAAGATTTCGCTCAGAGTTGGAATAACGAATGCCCCCTCGTCGCGGTACCGACTACCTATGCCGATATTACGGCCGATGATCTCGCAGCGGCCGGGTTTCAACTCGTTATTTTCGCAAACCAAACTCTACGTGCGGCGATAACAGGAATGAAAAGCGCGCTTTCCATACTCAGAAAGGAAGAAAGGCCGGCCGCCGTGGATGACCGCATAGTTTCTCTACCAGAAGTCTACGAACTGGTAGGTGTCTCGGAATTACAAGCAAATGAAAAGAAATTCTAGGTACCTGGGGGCCTAAACGTAACTGCGATCATCATAGCTGCGGGATTTGAAGAACACATGTTACCGCTGATCGAGGACAAACCCAAGGCGATGCTCGAGATTAAAGGGAAAACGCTGCTAGAAAGGCAGATTCAAGTTTTGAATGAGGCCGGGGTCAAAGACATCGCGGTTGTACGTGGTTATAAAAAAGAAACTATAAATCTTCCCAACGTCCGCTATTACGATAACGATGTGTTCGGGAAGACTGGCGAACTCTTCTCCCTTTTCGCTGCCGAGCCGGAAATGAACGGGAGATACCTCTTCCTTTATTCGGACATTCTCTTCGACCCGTCTATACTTGAGAAGCTGCTAAAGTCGAATGGCGACATTAGTATCGTCGTCGACCGAGCCTGGAACGACCAAAAAGAAAGGGACACCCAAACCAACGGAGGAAACCCAGACCTAGTCATCACCAATCAACCCCCCGAAACGGGGTATCGCTATATCCCAAGCGGCGAGACAGCCAATTTGGAAAAAATTGGGCAGCACATAAGCCCAGTGGACGCGAATGGCGAATTCGTTGGGATGGCGATGTTCTCTCCAGGTGGAAGCGACATCCTAAAGGATATTTACAAGGACCTTCGAAAGCGCGACCCATTAGCTCCTTTTCAGCAAGCGTCAGATTTGCGTAAAGCCAATTTCACTGATGTGCTCCAAGAACTAATAGACCGCGGAACACAGATTTCTTGCATAGACGTTTACAAAGGATGGTTAGAAATAGACACGTTCGAAGACTATCGCAGGGCTTGGGCGAAGCTCCAATAACGAGCAAGACCTATTCGAGACCAGAAACCGTAGTACTATGGGCCAACTGCCGATTGATACACTCATCCATCGCGAATACGACTTCTTCCTCGGAGAAAAGGAAGAATGGAGCCTTGCGTCGCGTCCTCAGGATCTAGAGCTCGTCTCTCATGCAATGCGGGTACTTCTGCACATTGAAAAAGCGTCCGACTTTGTTGAGGAGTACGAAGCGCTAGTGGCCTGCCAAAATTTAGACGGAGGCTGGGCCCCCCTGTCTAGGGATGAACAAAGCACAGTCTGGGTTTCGGCCTTCTGCAGCCTTATGTTGCTTCGTGCGAATCGGTTGCTCCACCGCGAGCCCTTCAATGAAGCCGTCGCTTCGGCCATCGACTATTTCCTTGAAAGCCAACGCGCCGACGGGCGCTGGGTAGACCCGGCCTGGGCTGACCTTGATACTACTAGCCATCCGGTCAGCTTTTTCAACGTCACCATGGCCCTTCAACACCGATATAGAAATGCGGAAGTGCAGAAGTCCTGGCGAAAAGGAATCCGGTTTATTATAGAGAGTCAGGACTCGGACGGGGGGTGGTATGACAACGAATTCCACCCTTCTGGTGTTGAAATCACGGCGCACCTGATACAAGACGCCTTGGTCGCTGACCTCGTAATGGATAATGGTGTCAGCGGCGTTCGAGAGGCATGCAGCAAAGGAGCAAAGCGTCTGTGCGAGTGGCAATCGGAAGCGGGTTCCTGGGACGACGAAAATGTTGACCACACTATGGACTGCACTCGGTCGCTTATGCTCGTAACACGCATACTGAACGAGCCTGGCCACCGAGCTTCAATTGATCGGGGAATTAAGTGGATAGTCCACCACAAGAACCGACGCGGCTGGGGAGATTTTCCCGGCATGGAGACAAACTTGGAACGCACATGTGACGGTATAGATACCTTGCTGAAATACAAAGCGTTTTGCCAAGCCGATGCTAAACAGGTAATTCGGCTTTGGGGCTACCTGCCCTAGAGCCCGCACTACCTTCATATGGCTAACCTCTCACCTGACTGGAAACCCGTCTGTGAATCAAGTGACCTCCCTGTTGGCGCTCGGAGACTTGTAGAAGTCGCGGATGTAGAGATTGCCCTCTTCAATGTAGGAGGAAGCGTCTTTGCGATTAACAACCGATGCCCACACCGGAAAGGACCTCTCATACGCGGTCACACCGACGAGGAAGGCGGCATAAAGTGCCCTATGCATGGCTGGCGATTCGATCTACGGACGGGCCAAAGTAATCGACCCGCCCATGCTCAGGTCTATGAAACGAAAACGGAGCGTAATACTGTCTTTGTCGCGATTCTGGCGTCATAGAAGCCGGTCTGCGGGAAGAATACTAACAGTTCCGCCCCCGCGAGCAGCTGGGCAATGAGTTAAAATGAAGAATCGCCGAACTGAAATGACTTCGACCATCCAGGGTATATTGAGCATCGAAGGTACGACGTATTCTTTAAAGCTGGCTCTTAGTGGTCAGTAAAAGACCAAAGGCCGCACAGATATGAAGAGCCAACGAGAATTGTTCTCCCTACCCCGCTCAAACCACTACCTCAATTGTGCATACATGTCCCCCCAATTGAGATCAGTAGAACAAGCAGGAATCTCCGGAATCAAACGAAAATCGGACCCTAGTTCGATCGGCGCTGCCGACTTTTTCGAACCAGTAGAAGCACTTCGAGGGCTACTCGGAAACCTAGTTTCCGCGCCTGCAGATCGTATCGCGTTCATCCCATCAGTAAGCTATGGAATAGGTATTTTAGCTAATAACCTGCGGCTACAGCGGGGTGACACCGTGGTCATTCTTGGCGAAGATTTTCCAAGTAATGTTTATCCATGGATGCACGCTTGCACTAGCACCGGCGCAAAATTGGTGACGGTGGAGCGGCCTGACGCCCAAACCGAACAAGGGCGGGAGTGGACACATCGGTTATTAGAGACGATCAACGACAAAACCCGGGTTGTCGCTCTAGGGAATGTACACTGGACGGATGGTACCATGTTCGACCTTGAGAGTATTGCGAAACGGACTAAAGAGGTCGACTCTTTCCTAGTGGTGGACGGAACACAGTCCATCGGTGCTTTACCATTCGACTTTAACGCGATAGAGCCGGACCTGCTGGTCTGTGCCGGGTACAAATGGTTAATGGGACCATACCAATGCGGATTTGCTGCGATGGGTGACCGACTTATAGAATCCGACCCGTTCGAATACAATTGGATTAACCGAAGAAACAGCAGTAACTTCAGCAATCTCACGGATTACGGCTTAGAATACCAAACTGGTGCACGGCGTTTCGACGTCGGAGAGCGGTCCAACTTCATAATTGTTCCCATGCTCACTGCGGCAGTGCAACAGCTGTTAGATTGGGGGGTCTCCAACATAGAAACTTACTGTCGTAGACTCACTGATATGCTAACCGATTCACTATTAGGGACTCCTTACCGGATTACCGAAAAAACAAGTCGCCCGGCCCACCTTTTTAGTATTCGTCCGCAGTCGCAAGACAGCGTTCCAAAGATATGCGCGGAGCTCGAACAACGTAAAGTATCCGTTTCGGTGCGCGCCGGTGGCTTTCGGATTTCTCCACATGTGTACAATACGGACGACGATGCCTCCGCGCTCGTGGAGGCATTCATCAAAGCATCATAATCCCCACTCTTTTCAGCACCCTCCTCGTGCTGGATGTCCCCATCCCCGAATTAGCACAAGGATCGTTCGCAGCATCCCGACACTGTAGTCGCTGCGGTATCACTTTTTGACGCAGGGCATACCCATCCATACTTTCCTCCTTCTAGGAAATAGACTGTTACCGTGGGAAACCTGTCATTGGCGGGTCCACACCTCGAGCTATTCTCAATCCCCTTGCCATAGCGTGGCCGGCTGGGTAGGTTGGGTCCGCTCAAAAGTAGGGCTTCAAAAAAACGGAGAGAAAGTCAACGGATGTCTCAGTATGTCGCAGGACCCGACGCGGATGTGTTTGTAGAAGACCCCGCCCAACTCATTGAATATTTTTTCAGTGCGGGAAAACCGAGGGAAGATTGGCGAATTGGCACGGAATACGAAATTCTAGGTGTATCTCGGAAAAGCGGCCGCGCGGCGAGATATTCCGGTCGTCGCGGGATAGAAAACATTCTCAGGGGACTCGCCGAATCACTTGAATGGGAACCGCAGGAAGAAAACGGACACATAATCGCTTTGCAAGGAGAACGGGCTAACATCGCGCTAGAGCCTGGGGCCCAACTCGAGCTATCGGGAGAACAGTGCGCCACGGTACATTGCGCGGAAGAGGAGCTACGACGACATCTCGAGCACCTCCTACCCATAGCCCATGCCTTGGAAATAGACTTCATCAACCTAGGCGTACAACCAGTGAGCTCGTTAGACGACATTCAGTGGATACCAAAAAAACGTTACGGCATAATGGGGCCGTA
>CAZSWX010000204.1:0-4866 GCA_964610865.1 uncultured Enterobacteriaceae bacterium | reverse complement strand
TCGGACCTTATAGTTGCGCCCGGATTCGTGGACCCGCACACGCACTACGACGCTCAAATTTGTTGGGACCCCTTGATTACGTCGTCTTCGTGGCATGGAGTTACCAGTCTAGTGATGGGAAACTGCGGGGTAGGATTAGCACCGTGCAAGCCAGATGTTCATGAAATAGCTGCCTGGGACTTGGTCAATGTGGAAGCCATACCTATCGATGTTCTAAGCAAAGGGGTTACTTGGGACTGGGAGACATTCCCGGAGTACATGGATGCGGCGGAGCGGCGTGGAAGCGGTATTAATATTGGGTTCATGGCGGCCCTCACACCGTTTCGGCATTTTGTAATGGGCGAAGAATCGATGGAGCGATCAGCGACGTCCGAAGAGACGATGCAGATCAAGGCCTTGATTAAGGAGGCAGTGGCGGCGGGAGCGTTCGGATTTTCGACTACTAATGTTGCGCAGCATATAGGCTACAAGGGCCGGCCGATCGCGTGCAGGCAGGCTAACACCTCCGAATTAACCGCCTATTGCAATGCTTTAAAAGAACTCGGGAAAGGGAGCATTGAACTCGCATTGACAAATAATGTGTCTATTGTTGATGAAGCCGAACACGCGCTCCTTGATATGTTGCTCACAGAGAGTGCCCGTCCGGTTACATGGTTGGCTCTTTTGAATCGCGATGACCAGCCCGAAGCGGCGCTCAACACGTTGCGGGCAATGGAACCGTTATGGAAACGGGGTGCAGTGCCTCAAGTGACATGTCGGCCTCTCATTATACAGATCGATTTGCGGAAGCCATTCATTTTTGCGAACCTTTCCTGCTGGAAACCGGCATTTGACCAGACGATCGAGAAACAGAAGGAATTCTACCGGCAGCCCAAGTTTCGTGAAGAGTTCCGTAAGGAAATGGAGACACCGAAAGTGTTTTCCGGAAAATGGGAACGCGCAATCGTACACGAGGTGTCAAACCCGGATATGAAAGGCCTGGTTGGAAAAAGCGTCGCCGAAATTGCCAGGAAACGGGGCGCCGATGCGCTGGATACCTTTTTGGATCTCTGTATCGAGGATAACTTGGAACTGCAGTATACCTATGAACTTTTCAATGCAGATGAAACACGTATCCCCGAATTGATTACGCATGACCAGACTATGGTCGGACTGTCTGACGGCGGGGCCCACGTGGACATGCTCTGTGACGCCGGTTACTGTACGTATCTTCTTGGAACCTGGGTGCGCGAACGTCAGGCGATAACCCTCGAACACGCAATAAAGCGAATCACCACCGAACCGGCAGCCTTCTACGGGATGAGCACCCGCGGTAGGATAGGCAAGGGTATGGCCGCCGATTTTGCAATATTTGATTATGAAACCGTTGGATCTGCCCGTCGCGGGGAAATGCGCGATGATTTGCCGGGTGGCGGAAAACGCCTCGTAATGCCGGCGCAGGGGGTTCAGTACACTATTGTTAATGGCGAAGTGCTTTTTGATGAGGGCGAGCACACAGGAGCGATGCCTGGGCAAGTTTTACGGTCCGGCGTTGCGTGAGGGACTGGAGCGCCGAAAAAGGTCGGCCCTAGTACCGGGCCGACCGCAGAATCTAAAACAGATGCCTGAGGTCGCAGAGAGGAGACGCTATTGTGTTAAAGAAGCTTTTTCACGTCAATATATGCGTGCGCGATATGGAACGGTCAATTCAGTTTTACAGTAAACTCGGGTTTGCCAAAGTGAATGATTTTACGCTTGATGACCCGACGGTAGGGGACGCGCTAGGTTTGGAGGCTCGGAAACTGCGCGGCGTTTTTATGCGCCTCGGCGATGATGAGAGTGCTCCCGTTTTAGACTTAGTGCAATTCATTGACCCACCGCCACAGGGAACGCCCTATGCCTCATTGAATAATATTGGGATTTGTAGAATCGCTTTTTCCGTAGATGACATTGATGCCACGTATGCGGAACTGACCAAAATGGATGTAGATTTCGTAGCGCCCTTGAAGAAACTGGAAGGCCCTGGTGGTGCCGAGGTTGGGGTAGTGTGTTTTAAGGACCCGGACGGAACAATTCTGGAATTGGTGAGTGGTCTGTAACGTATGCAAACCAGGGCGTAGTATGGAGGGCTAACCACAATGTCGACGTACGAGGCAAACGAGGCACCGGACCTTGATCTCGAAAAACTCAAAATTGGAGGCCAGAAGGTCTTTGGGTTTTTAACTGGCGCCGCCGTCTCTGCGATGATCTACCTGGGAGATCGGCTAGGTCTGTACCGTGCACTCCAGGACACCGGAGCCGTCACGAGCGACGGATTAGCGGAGAACACCGGCCTTAGCGAGCGGTGGCTACGAGAGTGGCTGCGGGGCCAGGGTGCCGCCGGGCTGCTCGAGTATATGGGTGAGGGCCGATTTCGTATTTCGCCTGAGATGGCAATGATCTTGGCGGACGAGGACAGCCCTAAATTTGCCGCTGGAATTTTCGGCGACCTTCCACAACGAATGGCCGTCCTGGAAAAAATACCCGACGCTTTTAAAACCGGCATGGGACTGCCCTACGACGAGCGAGGTTCAGAAGGGGCCCGCGGCATCGAGCGGGTGTTTGGTCCATGGTACCGGCATTATCTGTTGCCAGTCGTACTACCCGCGTTGACAGGGGTGGAAGAGAAAATGCGGGACGGTGCAAAAGTCGCTGATGTGGGATGCGGCGCGGGCGCCGCTCTAGTTCGTATGGCCGGCGCCTATCCGCAAGCAGAATTTCACGGATACGAAATCTCCCAACATGCCCTAGAGCGAGCGCGGGAGAATATCACGGATGCCGAGGTTGGGAATCTTTTTATCCACGATGCAAAGAAGGATGCTTTGCCTGAGGACGGATCCTTCGATTTTATTACAACGTTCGATTGTATCCACGACATGACCCGACCCGCCGAAATGATTCAGAGCATACGTTCGGCATTAAAACCTAACGGCACGTGGTTGATCGCGGATATCAAGAGCGCGCCGACGTATGAGGAAAACCTTAACAAGCCAATGACTAGCCTGATGTACGCGTTCTCTGTAATGGGGTGTATGTCCTCGGCCCTTTCTGAACCCGGTGGAGCCGGATTGGGAACATTGGGTTTTAACGAAGAAGTAGCGAGAAAAATGACCCGTGAGGCTGGCTTTTCTAAGTTCAAACGGCACGATTTCGAAAATCCTATTAACGCATATTACGAAGTACGGCCTTAGAAAGACGCAACATGCCCAAGCAATATCTGAACCCGTCCGGCATACCGAACCTGCCAGGTTTTTCGCAAGTGACGACAGGTCGCGATGGGACGTTTGTCTTCATATCCGGCCAGGTCGCCTTCAATGAACACAATGAGCTAATAGGCAGAGGTGATCTCGCCGGCCAAATGGTTCAGACATTTGAAAATTTAGGTGGAGCGCTCAAGGGCGTTGGGGCGACATTTGAGGATGTGCTAAAGACGACAATATATGTTGTAGACTATAATCCGGAGCAAATCGGGGTTATTCGCGAGGTTCGCGGTAGATTCCTGACGGGCGATCGCCCGCCGGCTAGCACGTTGATTGGCGTACAGGCGCTGGCCTTCGATGGTCTTCTCGTTGAAATCGAGGCTGTTGCAATGATCGAAAATTCTACGACATAGAAAGCATGCGCACCGAATCCCCTTTGCGCGTGGCGTTTGATATTGGCGGGACGTTTACAGACGTTATTCTGAATGACACCGCGGGTGGACTGTACACGTATAAAATCTTGACCCTTCCAGATTCTGTAGGGACGGACGTGACCCGGTGTATCTCGGACACAGCAGGAGACAAAGGTTTCAACGTTAGGGGATTGGTTCACGCTACGACCATTGTTTCTAACGCGGTTTTAGAAAATAAGGGTGCGACGACCGGACTTATAACGACTAGAGGGTTTCGCGACGAACTGGAGATTCGGCGGTTGGGCCGACCAGGTGTCTACAATGTGTTCTGGCAGAGGACGCCTCCTCTTATCCCGCGACGGCGAAGACGAGAGGTTACAGAGCGTGTTACCGCGACTGGCGAAATCGATGTCGAGTTAAATGAAAAAGAAGTCCTGGAGGCTGCCCATTTTCTGGAAGCGGCTGGGGCCGAAGTGATTGCTATTGCTTTTCTTCACTCTTATGTGAACCCGACTCATGAGAAACGTGCTGAGGCGCTCATTCGTAGGGCCTTGCCCGGAATGATTGTGTGTACCTCCGCGGACGTTTTACCGGAGATTCGAGAATATGAGAGGACATCGCCGACCGCGCTTAACGGATATTTACTTCCGGTCGTGAAGGGGTATTTGGACCAGCTAGAGGAACAACTCAAGGAGTTCCCCGTCAAGCTTAAAATTATGCAATCGAACGGCGGGATCATGAGCAGTGGCCACGCGCGTAAACGGCCGGTGCAGATGATCGAGTCGGGCCCGGCGGCGGGAGTTCTTGCCGCGGCCAGTCTAGCTAGGGAGGTGTCACTCACAAGAGTGGTAGCCTTTGATATGGGAGGAACAACGGCAAAAGCCTGTTTGATAGAAGACGGGGAGCCTATCGAGACGGCGGAAGGCGAGGTCGGAGCAGGCATCAATATAGCCGGTCGGTTGAGCGAGGGGGCCGGCTACGCCCTGCGTGTTCCTTCGTACGATATCGCCGAGGTAGGTACAGGGGGAGGCAGTCTCGCCTGGACTGATGATGGAGGTGTGCTGCGCGTAGGTCCCGCGAGTGCTGGAGCGGTTCCTGGGCCTGCCTGTTATAGTAGAGGTGGTGACCGACCGACGACTACCGACGCCAATGTCGTCCTCGGGTATATTAACCCGGACGGGATAGCTGGTGGTACGGTGAAACTGAATGCGGGGGCCGCTTATCAGGCCATAGAA
>CAZSWX010000203.1:0-4902 GCA_964610865.1 uncultured Enterobacteriaceae bacterium | reverse complement strand
GAATGTCGTCAAAAGCCCGTTGTATTGCGTTGCCAACGTCGGTGACCGCGACGTCGATGTCGCGGCCGGCGGTGAACTCGACTGTAATGGAACTTCGGCCAAGACCGCTGACAGAACTGGTATTACGGATTCCCTCAACGCCATTGAGTGATCGCTCAAGTGGCTCCGTTACCGTGCTTTCGACGGTTGCGGGACTTGCTCCTACATAAGTGGTTGTCACGGATACTACGGGGTTATCTACATCGGGGTATTCGCGCACGGGGATGCGTAGGAAAGCAGCGAATCCCGCGAGCAGAATGGCAAGGCTTAGGACAGTTGCCAACACGGGACGATCAATGCAGAGGTGGGAAAGAAACATACCTTAAAAATCACAGGTAGCTAGCAGGGTTTTATTGGTGCCTAGACTGAGATTGTCGTTTTGGACCGGCTGATACTGAGAAGTCTGAACTGGCACGCCTGGTCGTAATTTTTGGTGGCCCGAGACTACCACTACGTCTCCGGGGTTCAGGCCTGCCAGAATCTCGACTTTGCGTAAGGCCAAATGTCCTAATGTGACGGACCGACGTTTTACGACGTTTTCATGCACTGTGTAGACTATCCGCTCGGTTCCTCGCCGGATAATCGCTTCCGAAGGCACTGCCAGTGTGTCAGAGAAGCCACCCGTGCTTAGGTGGAGTGCCGCTGCCATTCCCGGCAGCAGGCTCCCATCCTCGTTCGGTACGATGGCCTGAACGGTTACTGACCGCGTTTCGGGATCAAGGTAAGGGTCGATAGCTGTGACGGTTGCTGCAAATCGTGCGCCACAGTGTCCCGCTACGCCATCGATCTGTTGCCCTTCGGCAATTTCTGAGACGTGATGCTGCGGTAGTGTGAATATCAGGTGAAGTGGGCGGGTTTGCGTTATCCTTACGATGGTATCGCCGGGGTCCATGTAGGCCCCTATGCTCACTTGGCGGAGACTTAGTCTTCCGGAGAACGGGGCCTGGATTGTCATCTTCCTGAAAATTGTAAGGGCCTCATCAAGGCTCCCACGGGTCGTCTCCACTGACGCCTCTGCATTGTCTAACGATTGCTCGGCGCGTGCCTTCTTTGGAATTTTTTTTAGACGGTCCAGGGTAACGCGTGCGAGTTCGTGCTGTGCTCTCGCAATCGCGACGGCGGCGCTTGCCTCGTCCGCATCGATTTGGGCCAAAACATGCCCTTGTTCAACTTCTTTGCCTTCCGGAATGTCGAGAAAGATAATTTTCCCCCCGCGGTCCGCGGTTACTTCGGTAGTCTGAGGACTTGCGAGACTCCCCACGGCCGAAATAGTTCGTGCGAGAATCTCGGGTTCTAGGGTGACAGTTTGTACGTGAATAGATGGAGGCTTCCGGCCTTGTGCAGCGGCCTCTGTTTTGGCGCATGCGCACAGTCCAGCTGAAAGAATAAAAATAATAAAATAGAAATATTTGGGCGGAAATTGCCCATTCATGAGGAAACTACAGAAGGGCCTACCCAAGTTTATCATCACGGGTCCTTGTGGCGTGTCCGAAATATTTCATAGACTTTAGCTTTTACAAAGCGTCTATTAACAAACCTGTACTACACCATCTCATAATCATTGGTCCGAGTCACCATGATTTGGCGTGAGGTTTGTGTACTTGATTCCATTCGGCGGTGAGGGGTACATTTGATGGGTGCGTCTGACCCACTAGCGGGCAAAAGAGGGCACAGTTCTATCCGGATTATGATTGTATTTTTAGGAGAACGCCGGAATTTACGTTCCTAGAATGTGGTCAATTCATGAAGAGGAAGGTGGTTTTATGAAATTTGGACTTGTCGAGGATTTTAGAAATCCGCAGAAGTGGTATCGCCCGTACCCCCAACTCTATCAGGAAATTTTAGCTCAAGTTTCACATGTTGAGGACCTCGGCTACGATAATGTGTGGCTTACGGAGCACCATTTCACGAGCGACGGGTACAATCCTTCGTTATTTCCCACGGCTGCAGCTATTGCCGCGAGAACGAAACGAATTCGCATTGGTACGTTCATCGTGCTTTTGCCTTTCCAGCATCCGGTCCGAGTGGCCGAAGATGCGACTAGCGTGGACATTTTTTCGAATGGGCGTTTCGATTTGGGGGTCGGTCAGGGGTACTCTTACCATGAATTTGACGCCTTTTGCATGCCGAGGAAAGAGCGGACTAGTCGTCTGACTGAGGGGGTAGAGCTGATTCAACAGCTGTGGACAGGCTCTGGGGTTAACTTTAATGGCCGGTACACACAGGTCAAGGACATGACAATCTCTCCGCGGCCGGTGCAGAAGCCACATGTTCCCCTGTGGATCGGGGCGCGGGCTGAGCAGGCCACGCGAAGAGTTGCGCGTCTAGGGTGCCATTTAATGGCTACTTTCGGATTGGATCCGGCGCCTTGGTATATCGATGAGCTAAAAAAACAAGGCAGGGACCCGGAGAACTTCAATATTGCGCAACTGCGTTTCGTCTATGTAGCAGAAAGTGAAGATCAAGCATGGGCAGATATCGAACAACACGTATTCGGTATGATGGAGTTTTACAGCGATATTGTGCAGGAAGCGAAAGATGTACCAGGAGACGAAAACTTTTGGACCTTACAACGACCGGAGGATGTGCGGGATTCCGCTTTTGCCGACGGCGCAATGGTGGGAACTGTTGACCAGGTCGGCCAGAAGTTGGAAAAATTTTGTGAGGAATTTACATGCACTCACTTCGTAATGGGGACGCAGCTTCCGGGTCTGGATACGACGAAGGCCAACCGATCGTTAGAAATATTTGCAAAAGAAATCATGCCGAACTTTCGTTAAGCGGTGTTCTCAGCGAAAGATAAGGGATCGCGAAATCTTTCGGCCACGGTTAATCGTTCTGATGCGGCACGTGACCCTCGGAAAAGATCGGAGGTTGGTGTGAAAGCTATGCGTCTAGCCCAGTTCGGGAGTCCACACAACCTAAGGCTCGAGGATTCTCCCGATCCTGCCCCAAGAGCGGGGGAGGTCCTAGTAAAGGTTGAGGCGGCCGGGATAAACCCGGCGGACTTGGTACGTATGTCGGGTAACTACCCGCTCCGGCTCCCGCTTCCTTATATTCCCGGGACTGACGTCGCGGGTACGGTTGTCTCGGTAGGACGAGGGGCTGGTGACTTTGGAGCAGGCGATAAGGTTTTCGGGCGCAGTACCAACGGCGGCGGATACGCCGAACGGGCGGTATTGCCTGCGAACGAGACGTTCTTATTGCCCCCTTCGTTAACTTTTGCCGAAGGAGCAGCGATACCTGTGCCGTTCTATACAGCGCAGGTGGCCATCCACGAGAAAGCAAGGCTCACCAAGGGGGAGACGGTCCTTGTGTCTGCCGGCGGCGGCGGGGTCGGCGTCGCCGCCATCCAGTTGGCGAAGGTCGTTGGCGCGACAGTGATCACTACGGTCGGTTCAGCGGAGAAAGCGGAGCAGGCTCAACGTATAGGTGCTGATCATACCATCCATTACAAAGAAGTAGACTTCGTTGCTGAAGTCCAAAAGATAACGGACGGCAAAGGTGTTGACGTTATCCTGGAGAGTGTCGCCGCAGATAATTTTGCTGACGACTTTCGCGCGATCAGTCGGCGGGGAAGAATCGTCATCATCGGTACGGGAACCGCTAAATCAACCGAGACGCGTTTTGTTACCGGAATGGCACTCTTCAAAGAGGTAGCGATATATGGAATGGCGTTGCCCAACTCCGCCTTCCAAATCCCGGACGTCGCCAGAACGCTCATCGGCCTCTTCGAAGCCGGACGCGTGCACGCCGTGGTTCACAGGAGTTATCCACTTGTCGCAGCCGCGAATGCGCTTCAGGATCTAATTGCGGGCAAGGTCTTTGGCAAGCTTGTCCTTCTTCCACATGAGTAGGTGAGCCTGCTGTCTCTAATAATAATTTCGGGCGGTAGAGGCTACGTCTACGAGTCTTGGGGCGATACAGGCGACCTTTTCGATCAGCTATGATGATGGAGGCTATTTGCGTTTCGGCCCCGCTGCCTCCAAAACAGAAACATTAGCGTGGATGACGGCTCAGGTTCCATTCGAAGCAAGGATCGCCCCGGTCAAAACGTTTGCTCACGCGAAGCACGATATCGCGGTCGTGAGCTCCGACCGCTCCTTCCCACAACGAGTTCCATGCGTCAAAATAGAAATCGCGTACTGGGACGCCCCGCATCAAGTTCCAGCTGGACTGTCGTAGTATGATTGCAGACGAGAGGACCGTTTCCTCAATAGTGTCGCCCTGGGCCCGCGCCATAGCCGTCATGTAGGAGGCGAAGGCACGGAGAGATCCTGGTGGAATTTCGAGGATACGCGCTGTCTCTCGGTAGTATTGCATGCCAACTAGTCTTGCGGTGTGGGAAAGTAGACGGTGTGCCTCTGGTGGCTCGAAGACGTTGGGCATTTCTTGAAAGGTGGACCTGAGGAATTCCATCGCGTAATTTCGCTCGGCCTTGCGAATCCGTTCCATTGGCCAAGAGGTCGAGGCCAGTCTTGGTGCAAGCTCCGGTTTAAATGTTGGCGCCCTCTCGTCGGTAACGAAGCGAACTCTTTCGTCTGGCGTGATTTCTCTCTTGTATTCCAGAAAGTACCCCTCGAGTCCCGGA
Organism: uncultured Enterobacteriaceae bacterium; assembly: GCA_964610865.1. Lineage (GTDB taxonomy): Bacteria > Desulfobacterota > Binatia > Bin18 > Bin18 > Bin18. The sequence continues at coordinate 272 of CAZSWX010000203.1, read as the reverse complement.
TAACCTTCTACTGTCTGTCCGGTACAGACGAACCCCAGCTTCTTATTTCGAAGAGACACGCCATTTTGGCCGTGCCATCCGTGTAACATGGCTGCACTGACTACGGACGGAATACCACAAATAGCTGTCCCTTCCCACATCCACCTTGGCGGAGGATAGCGGATCCAGGCCTTGTGGTCGGCCTCATACATATACTCGACGTGTACCGTTCCGAGAAAGTTGGATAGGTAGTGATATTGGGCGCACGCGACGGCGTCTGGAAGGCCCTCGAG
>CAZSWX010000202.1:0-4909 GCA_964610865.1 uncultured Enterobacteriaceae bacterium | reverse complement strand
GTAACGCGAGCGACGGCGGCTTCAAGAACTTCTTGGCTGCTTTTTCCTCTGGTTCGATCTCTTCACTGATAAAGAAATTCGCCTGTTCGACGAGATCCGCTAGCGTCTTCGCTCGCGGCTGTAAGGTCGCTACCATGCGGGCCGCCCATGCGTCATCATCTATGCCGTACGCTTTGTCTGGCCAGAAGGCGGAGAGTTCATGCATTAGCTCCGGCGCCGTTTTTCGACTGAGATAGTGGGCATTGAGCCATACTAATTTTTCCTCATTGAAAACCCCTGCCGAGGCGCCGACATCAGCAAGTTTGAATTTCTGTCTGAGTTCGGAAAAAGAAAAGACCTCTGCGTCGCCGTGGGACCAGCCGAGACGCGCCAAGAAATTTGTAAGCGCCTCAGGTAAGTATCCATTCTCCCTATACGCACGAACCGAAGTTGCTCCGTGGCGCTTGCTGAGCGGGGAACGGTCAGATCCTAAAATAAGGGGTAAATGTGCGAATCGAGGTACTGGAGCCCCTATTGCCTGAAAAATCAATACTTGCCTTGGCGAGTTCGTCAGATGATCGTCTCCACGAACGATATGAGATATCTGTAGATCCGCGTCGTCAAATACCGAGCAGAAGTTATACGTTGCGGAACCATCGGAACGCACGAGAATTAAGTCGTCGAGCTGTGCATTCTGAAACCTCACTGTACCCTTCAAAATATCGGGCACCTCGGTCTCCCCGTGCTTGGGCCCGCGAAAACGTATAGTATATGCTCGCGTGTCCCCCGGTACTGCACGCCGATCTCGGCAAGTACCATCATAGGATGCGGTCCGTCCGGCAGCTACAGCGGCCGTGCGCTTGGCATCTAATTCCGCCGCCGTGCAATAGCACCGATACGCCTTCCCTTCTCTCAGCAAGCGTTCTGCCATGCCCTGATACTCTGACGATCTTTGGCTTTGATAGTATGGCCCTTCATCCCAATCATAGCCCAGCCACGAGAGAGATTCTAAAATTTCGTCGTGGTACGTCGGCGAGGAACGTTGACGGTCGGTGTCGTCTATCCGCAGTATGAACTGTCCGGACATTTGGCGCGCCGCTAATAGAGCAAAAAGTGCTGTACGCGCACCACCAATATGCAAGTAACCCGTAGGGCTAGGGGCGAAGCGAGAACGGACAGGACTCATAGGGCAGACGCTAACAGACGAACTGCGGGAGCGCCACTACCATGCAAATAAGTGACCTAGACGGGGGACCTTTCGACCGGTCAGGGGGTTTGAGTTCTTCATTTTGATCAGGTATGTTGCACCGAGCTGAGCCGATAGCTCAGTTGGTAGAGCATCTGCCTTTTAAGCAGAGGGTCCCGGGTTCGAGCCCCGGTCGGCTCATCCCTCTTTCGAAACAATTTGAGTCCCCGTCGTCTAGCCTGGCCCAGGACACCGGCCTTTCACGCCGGCGACACGAGTTCAAATCTCGTCGGGGACACTCTCTTGTCGTGGGCGGGGTCGCGGCACTACTGTCGTTCGTCCCCGCCCCGTAATCGGCCCGGCGGACCATAAACCACCCGCTACGTAAACATACCGAGAGTTTGAAAATCACCCCGCAACAGCGTCGAAGTCTCATCGTGGCCAAGCCACTCCTTGATGAGTGTGGCATAAACTCTTCGAAAGTCCGTGGTATGGATAAGGTTCCCGTCGTCTAAATCAGTTAGACTCGGGGCGACTCCGTACAAACCTCCTCGAACTTTCTCACCCAGAACGTACACGGGCGTCGCCGTCCCATGGTCTGTTCCTTTGCTGGTGTTCTCAGGGACACGCCGGCCGAATTCTGTGAAGACCATTACGGCTACATCATCACGGCGTCCTATCCGCTTTAAATCCTCTTGGAATCCAAACAAAGCATCGGCCGTATATGATAGGAGACGAAAGTGCAGGTCGTTTTGATAAACATGCGTGTCAAAGACGTTACCGGCATAGCTTACGTAATAGAGCCTGGTCGGCATCTCGGCATTAATTAGAGCCGCAACTTTGCGCAAATCCAGACCTAATCCGCCCGCGCGGATCCCGTAATCCACGGGTGTTTCGTATTGCTGCCAAGCCTGACGAACGAACGCTGCACTTTCAGTAGCATTGTCTGCCAAACCGGTCAGAAATTTCAAAGTTTCGTTGCGCGTGGTCCGGGCCCGACTCAAAACGGGAAAGAGGCCGCGTTGTTGGTGATCGCCATTCCGTTTAAACGTTTCCGGATCATAAAAAACCAATGGGGAGTGGTCCCGGCTTTTGACCGCTAACGACTGCGCCGTAGCAATATTGACGAGATAGTTCGGCTGTACCGCCGGATCCAGTGCGTCGGCAAGACGACCTAACCATCCAGTAGTGCTGCCCGCGTGCGGACTTCCTGTATGCCAAAACCCCATCGACGCGAAGTGAGACAGAGTCGGGTTTTCATATCCGCAAGCATGCACGACCGCCAGATTTCCGTCCTTGTACAATCGCTCAAACCCCGCCATGGCCGGGTGAAAGCCGAAATGTTCATCGATCTTCCGCACGTCCGCAGCGGGAATACCGATGGTAGGCCGCAAACGGTAATAGGCGTCATCCCCGTAGGGAACTACGGTATTAACGCCGTCATTTCCACCCGAAAGTTCTACCACGACAAGTATCCGTTCGGGATGTCCATGCGCCGCCAGCTTGTCTGCAAACGCTGAAGTTGCCGCTCCGTTAAATGGGCTCGTTGGCAGAAGACCAGCGCCTACTCCCAAACCCCAGAGGCCACCACGTAACACATCGCGGCGCGAAATAGTTCTATTCAACGATGACAGCCCTCTATATGTTTTATCCATATCGGTATCCTCGTTTCAGCCCAATTGGTACTCGGGAGTTACCATTATTAGATGAATGAGACGCCGGATCGGCTCGTCCAAAAACGTGCTCGCACGATGAATCTGCGTGGTTCCGAGCTCTCGGTCAAGAAACTCAATGAGCAGCGCTCTTTCAGTCTCGGCAAGTTGGACCCGTAGCAGGCGTAGAAGAAAATAATCGACAGCCTGAGAAGTCGTTTCGAGACCCGCATCGACTACAAGTTTGCCAAAATCCAACCGGGCCGCGTGCCGAGAAATCGGCTTTATTTTGCGGAATGCTTTTTGCCAGCCGTGTGTGCTCCCGTACCGTGTGTTATAGTCTTCGTCCGCATCCGCCATAGAATTCACGAATGACATGGACGGAGTGCCCATGGCTCCCGTGTCCCTCATGGCTCCTGACCCAGTCATCTCACCCCCAGAATTCATAGCACCACTGGTCTCCTCTCCTTCATACGTCTCAATTGTAGCCGTCGTGATGTCGAAACCTTCATCGATTTTGGCCGCGACCTTTTGGTTCGTGACCGGCATCCACCGATCCGGCGGGTGAAAATTGACCATGTCTGGAAACAACACATCCCGAGCGAAATTGCCCCGCTCAAGCAACAAGGCCGGCGTCACCCAACTGCGGCCCCGACTCCACCCTGCCACGTTGGGGGGATAAAAAAGCTGCTGCCCTAAATCTCCCGTAGCAGTGTTAAAATCAGGGATTCCCGGAATCTCCCGTAGCCCCAGTTTCCGGTACGTGGACACTACGAGGTGAACTGGGCTTTTAATCTGCGTGCCGTACGACGATGGACAATAAAAATCACGTGACAAAAAAATCTTTTGGAGCAATGGTCGGAGCTCGTAATTATGTTTCTGAAGAAGATGGCCAAGTTCTACGACGAGTTCGGAAGACGGATCCTCACGAACGAAAAACGCATATACCTTGCGCGCGATGAATTCGGCGGTAACCGTCTGGTCCAGAATGATATCTATAATATCGATTCCATCGTAGTTGCCGGTCCTGCCGAGAAATGTTTTCGGCCCCGAATCGTGCAATTCCGGATCGACCTCAAAGTTCAGTCCGACATGTGTCCAACCCGTAAACGCCCTCGAGGCCTCGCGAATATCCGATTCCGTGTAGTTGCCGACACCCATGGTAAACAGTTCTAGAACTTCTCGCCCAAAATTTTCGTTTGGGCTTCCCTTGATGTTCTCGCCGGCGTCCAAATACACCAACATGGCCGGGTCCTGCGCCAATCCTATGAGCAGGTCGCGAAAATTACCATTTCCATGTCTCCAGAATAACCTCAGCTGTTGGACCAATTTTCGATAATCTCGCACTTTCGTATCGGAGGTTGCAAAGTGCCCATGCCAGAACAACGCCAACTTCTCCTGGAGCGGACGCTCTGTCACTAGCATCCGTTGTCCCCACCATTGTCCCGCCCGTTTCATTTCCAGTAAGTCGGCACGAAGCCAATAAAAAAACCGGTTAACAACAGGCTGCAAGGGGCGGCTCCCTCCGGGCTTAACCGCTACCCCCATGCTCTCTCCGGTTGTGCGGGCAATACGAACCGCCTCCGCCCGACTTTTTGGAAAAGGGTCAAGCGTCGGGTCGAAGACTCCCGACTCCTCAAACTCCGGCACTGAGTCATTTGCTACCGATTGATAATTAACGAGTCGGGCCACCGCCTCCGTCGGACTCTGAGTTGCCATTTCTCTCACTTCTTCGAGAGTTCCTCCGAATCCCGCACGTCCCAACAAGTGAGCGGCCCAGTCCTCGTTCCATTCATCATCCATGATAGGACGCAGGTCACCCTCCCACGCAGAAGGGCCCGGCCCGAAACGCGCGGTCGCCGCTTCCACGCCCGAAGTCTTTCCGGAAACGGCAAAAAGCGCCCCTGCGCCAAAAAGGATGAGAAGCAGCCACCCTCTGCATTTAGACCCTGAGAACCACGCCATATTCTTTGTCCCCCCTCGGTTATATACTAGCACCAGCGGGTAGAGTACAAGATCTAAGCGCGGAAAAACCGCACAAAAGGAACTAACTATGAAGGCTGAGACACACCTCCCCTTTGGCAAGGTTGAC
>CAZSWX010000201.1:3681-4931 GCA_964610865.1 uncultured Enterobacteriaceae bacterium | reverse complement strand
TCCGTTTTTTGAAGTTATTGTTGATTCGGCGGTTGTGGCGGTCGAAAAACCTGATACGAGAATTTTTGAAATTGCGTTGGAAGGTCTTGGCGTTCTGCCAGAGACGACTTTGTTTGTCGGTGACATATATAGCGTGGATATTGTCGGGGCTGAACGCGCTCAATTACACCCGGTATTGCTTGATACCTTGTCGAGCTACCGCGGCGTTACCTGCGCCAAGATAACGCATCTTCGTGAACTTCTAGTAATGGTGGAAACTACAAGCGACTCGGCTGAATAGCTTTATGGGTAAAAAAGGGGAACCAGTTTATAATCGACGGCGAAATCAAGTTGCCATCCTAGAGACCCAAGGCCCCATGGCATTTTCTGAATATCATTGACCGATCAGTGCATTTGTTCTGGGGCAGCTCATGAATAGTCCTTTTGTTGCCCCTAAGACAGAGGGTAAATACCGACTGCCCCTTCGCGTGCCGGGCAAGTGTTTATTTGACAGTCTCCTTGAGCATGGATTAGGATGAAGGGGAGAATGGGGTCTGGCAGCTATTGGTGCATTGCGGCGGAGGAGGAGGTGTAATGGTCGAGGGCAAAGCTATACGTATGTGGGCGCTCCCTAATGCGGAACTCACGGTCCCACGATCTCTATTGATGCACGGAGGTAGCCCGGACTTAGTTACTATTCCGTGTCCCGCGTACCTCATCGAACACAGCAAAGGCCTGGTGCTATTTGATACAGGGTGTCACCCGGCGGTTGCGGATGACCCGGTAGCCCATTGGGGACCAATCGCGGAGCACTTGAAGGTCGCTTATCCCAAGGAAATGTTGCTGGACCGGCAGATAACGGCACTCGGCTATAAAATGTCTGACATAAAGTATGTCGTCATCTCACACCTGCATCTTGATCATACCGGGTATATGCACGCATTTCCCAATGCGAAATTTCTTATCATGGCCGATGAAATTCGTTATGCGTATTGGCCGGAGCCTCATCTACGGGACGTGTTTGTCTTCAAGGATATCGTACCGACGCGTGGGTTTGATTGGTTGGAGTTAAATGGTGACTTTGACATTTTTGGCGATGGGAGCTTGAACATGTTGAAGACACCGGGCCATACGCCGGGCGAAAGTTCTCTACATGTCCGGCTACCAAATCGGTCTATTCTTTTGGTAGGTGATACTCTCCATTTGAGAGAGCAGTTTAATACACTTTCCGGAATGCCTTTGGACACAGACCCGCAGGCTTCTTCGTTGTC
>CAZSWX010000201.1:2499-3581 GCA_964610865.1 uncultured Enterobacteriaceae bacterium | reverse complement strand
GCGAAAATACCACTGTCTTGCCACATGGACGAGTATTCGGTGAAGCGTTTTGCCGCTCATGCTTTAGGAAATGGGAACGAATTTGATGACAAGGTTGCGAAGGCCAAAGAGGTACGACGTGATCGCGGGTTACAAGAGCCGGGGTATGCTCCGGCCACTCATGGCCACGACCACAGTGCAGATGGCTCGCATAGTCACTCGCATGCTGGTCAGAACTTCCGGCGTCACAGCCAAGCTCCCGGTGGATCACGAGATGCGCCTACCGCAACGGCGAGTAGAGGCAAAGAAATTCCGGGTCGATTGAAAACACGTGAAACCGCCGTACGCTGAACCGCAGCTGAACACGCAATGAACGGAAGCGGGAGCATAAGCCTTCTGATTACAGCGGGGTGCCAATGCGGGATATTTCGCGGAAAGCTGACAGCTCTAACTAGGCAGCTGTACCACGCGATATGATAGCGAGCTATCTCAAAATGTTTGAGGGGCTGGCTTACCCGGCATGTCTTGGTGATTTGCGGTGTCGTTTCTGGGGAGCGATTCCGTCTCCGTAGTAGAGGCTTTCTCAGGCGGCCCGATTGTTCGATGCCTGTCGCTCTGAATGCCAGAAAAAAACCCGCGGCCCTATTCAGTGTCAGTTATGTGAGATAAGGGAGTTTCATGAACTGATGTGAAGGAGAACTAAAGGTGCCAGAAGAAATTCACTTTCCACGACCGATTTCCACCCTCGATGACCAGGAGTTCTGGAACGGATGCAACAATGATGAGTTGCGTCTGCAAAAGTGTTCCTCGTGTAGCAAATATCGATGGTTGCCAAAGCCGATGTGCCCGCAGTGTAATTCGTTGGAACATGAATGGGTGAAAGTGAGCGGCAAAGGACGGGTTTACTCTTGGACGATCGTGGTCCATCCCGTACATCCTGCCGCCAATCGCAAGGTGCCTTACAACGTTGCGCAGGTACAGCTGGAGGAGGATCCTGAGGTTATCCTTGTGACCAATCTTGTCGGCGTTGGTAACGATGACATTACAATGGGTATGCCAGTCGAGGTGGTGTTTGAGGAAGATGAACCAGGGGTGAAATTACC
>CAZSWX010000201.1:0-2399 GCA_964610865.1 uncultured Enterobacteriaceae bacterium | reverse complement strand
ATCGTTAATGTCATAGGAACGGGTGGCCTTCGCCCAATGGCAAATTATATGGTGGGCGGCGCTGCAAATGCGGGGCTCAATCACTTTACAAAGGCGCTTGCTGCAGAAGGCGCGAAACATGGTGTACGAGTGGTCGGAATCAATCCGGGCCCTATTCTGACGGACCGTCTCGAACAGTTTCTAACCACAATGAGTCCTGACGGCCGCGACCGAGACGATGCTCTACGCAAAATGACCCCCCTCGGTCGCGTAGGGGAACCAGAGGAGGTCGCAGACCTAGTGCTTTTCCTATCGTCATCCCGTGCGGCCTTCATACATGGTGCAAACATTACAATTGACGGTGGCGCTAACCCCGGCATCATGGGTTAGGAGTGGGTCTGCTATAAGGAGTCACTCCGGTTTTCTGGGGTTTTAATCGTGTGCTTCTAACGAGGAAATGCGAGCCGTCTCGTAGGTGTCAGAATGGAAGTGACGTGGAACGATGAGTGACATACCCACCAACCCACCGCTGCTGGAAAAGGTGTTGTGTTCGTTCGTCTCCAACGAAGTGCGAAAAGTGGGCGTGGGGCGGGTGGTGGTTGGCCTCTCAGGCGGGGTAGATTCTGCCCTGAGTACCTATTTGGCCGCGTCGGCACTTGGACGAGAAAATGTCTTGGCTATAAAAATGCCCTATAGTGCCTCTAGTAGAGAGAGCGTGGAACATGCAGATATGGTGATAGCCGAGACGGGTGTCCGGGCTATCACCATAGATATCTCTCCGCAGATAGACACGTATTTTAAGTTGTACCCTGATGCGGATAAGAAGCGGCGCGGCAACAAAATGGCGCGCGAGCGAATGACGATCTTATATGATCATTCCGCAAAATGGGACGCACTCGTACTGGGTACGAGTAACAAGACCGAACTGTTACTCGGATACGGGACAGTGTTTGGTGATATTGCCTCGGCGATTAATCCTCTAGGTGACCTCTACAAAACGCAAGTTTGGGCCCTTTCGGAATTTGTGGGCGTGCCGCGAGCGTTAGTGAGAAAGCAACCATCTGCTGATTTATGGGAGGGGCAGACTGACGAGGCGGACCTCGGCTTTTCATATCGTGACGTAGATGATTTGTTGTACCGGCTTGTAGACCAGAGGTGTTCTCAAGCTGAATTAGTGGCTCATGGATTTGAACTCGACTTTATTGAAAAGATTACGGCGCGAATGAGGCACTCTCAGTTCAAACGTAGCCTTCCGCTAATAGCTAAAGTTTCTCAGAGAACTATCGATAGGGACTTCCGTTATTCACGAGACTGGGGGGTCTGAGATGGAAGAGGGGCTTTACGTTGTTGCTACGCCTCTTGGAAATTTGGAGGACATTACCCTACGTGCATTGAAGATTCTAAGGGAGGTCGATCTGATTGCGGCAGAAGATACTCGCCACACACGCAAGTTACTTACTCACTACGATATTACGACTCCACTTACCAGTTATTATGATTCTATAGAGACGAGAAAGTCCATCCTCTTGCTACGGAAATTGCAAGCAGGCTTTACTGTCGCCCTGGTAAGTGACGCGGGCACACCGTGTATCGCCGACCCGGGCTATGAGTTGGTAGCTGCTGCAGTGGAAGAAGGTTTTCCAGTCACCCCGATTCCCGGACCAGCAATGGTTACGTCTCTGCTGAGTGTAGGAGGGTTGCCTACTGACCGGTTCGTCTTTGAGGGGTTTCTTCCAGCCAAGAGGTCGCAGAGATACAAGAGGTTTGAAGAACTCGCTCATGAAGACAGGACATTGGTCTTTTATGAATCGCCCCGCCGTCTCGTCGGCACTTTAGAAGATCTGGTTGAAGTTTTCGGGGATCGCCGCATCGTCATTGGCCGCGAAATAACAAAACGCTTTGAGGAAATATTGCGCGGGCGGGGTTCGGAGGTTATAGCGAAATTGCAAAAACGTGCCGTAAAAGGCGAAGTGTCCCTTTTGGTCGAGGGCGCTAGTTCTGAGGTACGGCCGGTGGAGGCCGTTGTACGAAAGATGATGAGTAGTTGTTTGTCTCAGGGCGTCGCGCTGAAAGTTGCTGCGCGGGCCGTGAGTGGGGCATGCGGGATACCGCGCCGAGATGCTTATGAGCTAGGCCTCCGAATAAAAGATTTGGATATGGAGTGACTGGCCACTCTGGAATGAAGACGCCTGGGACGAAACCGGTATAATTATAAAGGAGAGACTGTATGGGGCTTGTATACGACAACATAATTGATGCTGACGGTCACATTTTGGAACCCGCAGATACTTGGGAGCGCTACATAGATTCACGTTACCGTGATAGGGCCCTCAGGATACGAAGTCATGATGGAAAAGAGTGTCTGGAAATGGACGGGAAAAAGTCGCGTTTTTTCGATGTCCGCGTTTTAAGCGCGCTCG